>RKRO01000281.1 GCA_007571355.1 Candidatus Poribacteria bacterium
GGTTTGCTGTTTTCAAAGGCAGATTTTGAGAACCCCAATCAATCCGATATTTTTACTGAACTTGAAAAACTATCGCCCGACATCCAAAAATTGGCGGCAACGTTGAAGGATTTTTGTACCGAGAGATCTATTGATCAATTGAAACCATTGGAATCAGTCTTACCGAAACCGGATCCCAAAACACATAGCGATCAAGGTTTTGTTTTCTTAGACAACAAGCAGTATGACGAGGCCTTCTCGGAATTTCAGAAGGCATTAGGCATTAATCGGGAGTATAAAATTGCCCACCGTGGGATTGGACTCGTTTATCTTTATACAAAGAAATATACTGATGCGATTAACGCGTTTGAACGAGCCATAACGCAAGATGCTAACTATAAAGAAGCACACCACGGATTGGGACTCGCTTACTTCAAATTGAAAGACTATAACAAAGCAACAGCAGCGGCAAATGCAGCATTAAAGATTGATCCGAATTATCAACCTGCGCGCCAACTTTTAGATGCTATAAAAGCCGCTACTTCTCCACCGATATCTACAAGCGGAAAACCTGCCCCACAATCGCCTCCGCCAACTTCGGGTGCCTCACAATCTCCCTCAATAAATCCGGTGTCTGATGTTTGGCAACATGTTAAGGAGCTATTAAGGAATAGGTGGCATCCTTTTGTTACTGGTACCTTAGGGCTTGCATTCGCTATTTGTTTTATTGCATTTCTAACACAAATAAATGCGAAGGATGCTGTTCTCTCTCAAAACGCGGGATTGAAAAAGCAACTTGCTCAAACGGAATCGAAAAACCGAAGGTTAAATTTTTCAGTGCAAGACTTAGAAGGCGACAAGAAAACACTCAATCGCAAAATTGGGGAATTGCAGAAGCAACTGAGAAATCAAACGTCTTGGTTAGAGACCAGAGGTAACGATGTCCTTAGTTTGCACGAACAATTATCATCATACGAAAGCGAGAACCAGGATTTGAAAAACCAATTGCATCGAAAGAACACTGAACTCCGCGCGCAAGCATCTGTTGTACAGCAGTTACGAAAGGAAAAATCAGAGGTTCTCGGCGAAGACGAGCAGCTGCGTAACTCGTTGGCCAGCAGGAACTTGAAAATTTCAGATCAAAGTGCCACTATCCGGCAGTTGCAAAGAGAAAAAGCATCCACCCGCACCGAAAACCGAAGGCTGCAAGAACAATTGGTGGAAAAGATTTCAGAAGTAAGAAACTCAAATAATCGGAACCAGCAGTTGCAAAACGAAAAAACAGAGATACAACGTCAGAACCAAAGATTGCAAAGTGAAAAGGCAAAACTTATCCGCCAAAACCAAAATTTGCGTAACGAGAACTCAGATTTACGGGACCAACTGAACGAAACTAATCAAGAAGATACTCATAAAGCGAGCGGACCAGAACCCCCCAAGAAAATGAAAATTCGCGATTATAGGAATGTTGTCACTCGAGCAATATCTCATAATAATCAAGGCTGCCTTGACTTTGAACGTGGTAATTATGACGAAGCAGTTCAGCAGTTTGAACAAAGTATAAGAGCTGACTCGCAATTTTCAATAGCACACTATAATCTCGGTTGTGCTTACCTGCAAATGAAAGAGTATAACGATGCAGTGGGTGCTTTTGATCGGGCTATAGCCTTAGACCAGAAGTTTAAAGAGGCATACTATAACCGGAGCCTCACTTATTTTAAAACAAGTCGATTTCAAAAAGCAAAACAAGATGCCACCAACGCTTTGAATATTGACCCCAATTACCAACTCGTCCGAAGACTTTTGACAGCAATTGAAAACCACCAGCAATAGTTAACCAAGCCTCAACTGCCATTTGCTCATAGCGGTTTCCCAAAACACAGCACATACCCATCCTGATCCTTGAGTTCAAACGCCCGAAGCCCATCGCTGGTGTCTGCAAGCGTTTCGTGAAAGGCAACTCCACGCGACTGATACTCCGCAAACAATGCGTCAGGATCAGAAACGAAAATAAAAGCATCCCATCTCGCCCATTCATGCCGTGTGTGGTTTGGTACTGGATGAATATGCTCAGTGATATGTTTGAGGAGTATCCGCACGTTATCACGAGACACAATCGCGAAAAATGGGTCATTGTCTGGGATAAGCAGGTCTGTCTCAAAACCGAGTTGCCGATTGTAAAAGCCGATTGACGCAGCAAGGTCGTCCACAATAAAAAACGGGTAAATTCTCTCAAGTGTCGTATTTGCCATTGTCCATCCTCCTATGTTTTCCCAGTATCCTAACAGATTTCCGTTTACTGTTCAATAGCGGAGGGTTTTCGATTTAAGAATGTTTTCGTTAAAATTGCGAACGGCAAGTGGCATGTCGGGTTTCGCTGTGCTCTCCTCGACCCACGATGTATGGGGGGTATCCTATCATCACGCAGCCGAAAACCCTCCAACAGAGAATTGGCTGCGAAGGTTATTGATTATCGCACTCCGTGCAGGGGCAAACCCAAAACGCCACGGTGTTCTGTGCCAACATAGAGGACATCCCCCGAAACAACGAGCGAAGTCACCCGTTCTGGTATTTCTGGCGTGATTTGCATCCAAATTCTTGTGTCTCTATTCAATTGATAGACATTCGTTTGGTTAATGCCATAGAGCGTTGTGCCATCAACTGCTAAGTGGCGCATAGCAATCGGTGTCCGTCCCGCATCCGTAAGCATGTGCCAATTCTTTCCATCGTTTGACATAGCGACCCCGTCTGTTGTTGACACATACACCGTGTTATCTACAAACACGATCTCTTTGAAATGTGGTAATTTTTCCAACAGTTGCGTGTGTGACACCGACTTATTAAGCGGTAAAGGAAATTTAGCGGTAACGTCCGTCCAAGTGTTTCCATTATCCAGCGATTGAAAGAGGCTTCCGTCACTTTTACCAAGGTAGACCATTGCGCCTGAGGCAGCGACTTGGAGACCCGTAGTCGCGTAAAAACCGTCAAACACAGGAACGTCTTGCATACCGGTGTCGTACCATTGACGGTCGCCACGGGAACATCGATAAAGTTTGCGTTCGTATTCAATGTAGAAAGTGTCACCAGTGATAGCGAACTCACCTGTTGTCCTTGTCGTGGCTTCTTCGAAGCCGAGGAGATAGCGAGTCAGCTCTCTCTGATCCATCGCATTGAATTCAAGTGGATATTTGGTGTCTGCTATGTTCTCTAACTTTTCGCCGTGGCGACGGTCCACATAAACAGGCATGCCTTCAATATGCCGCAACGTATCGGTATTTGGAGATAAGCGGAGTAGGCAGTTTGTGCTCCCGCCGTGTTTCGCTCTCATGTAAAGCGAGTCTCCTATCGCTGTCATATTTGCTAATCCGAGTGTACTGATCGGTTTACTGATCAGTTCCTCTGGAGGTTTTGGCAAAAATAACTCTGGCAAGATACAGGTCCACCTTTCCCCGCCATCAGTAGATTTCGTGATACCATCATCTGTCATGGCGTAGAGTACATTGTTAACTTGCGCAAGTTGGCGGACGTGGGTTTCTGCGATGCCTATTGAAAAGGGGTGCCAGGTATAACCGCCATCAGTGGAGCGGCTGATGCCGTCCGTTCTTGTTTTGAAGGTGGAGCGTTCGATAATGGTGGAGCTCGTTACAAAAAAAGTACGCTTATCTAAGGCGACCGCTGGGTTCATGCTAATCCTAAATGTGGAGTCAGGCCAGACGAAGTCCTCCCATGTATCGCCAGCATCCGTGGAGTGTAATAATCGCCCAGAATCCAAAACGACAACAGTTTCATCTATCGCGACAAGGTTAGGCGGTAATAGAGACATTAGTAATGGAGACATTCCCCATGATTGACTCTGCGGCGTTATATCAGTCCATGAGTCTCCGAAGTCGTTTGAAGTGAGCAGCGAACTAAAGTACTGACCCTTCTGCCTTCCGGTTCTGAGATAAATTCTATCGCCAGCGACTGTTAAAGCGGCGATAAATTGTGAGTCTGCGATCGGCAATTTCTCCCATACGCCAGCATTAAGCCGATAGAGTCCGTTGTGCGTTCCCAAAAATAGTACATTTTCGATAGCGGCAGCATCTTGTATTTTAGGTGCCGTCAGACCGTTGTTAAACGCCTGCCATGTGTTGCCAGCATCTGTCGAACGAAACACACCATTTGAAAGGATGAGGTATATTTCATACAGGGCATCTTGTGGACTGCGAATTTCAGTGGTATCCGTGATGAGCAGCGCAACAGGATAGCCTCGTGGGCGCTCACCCAGAGGAGACCATGTTACACCCCGGTCGGTTGACGCGAGTAGGTTTTCTCTCGTAACAATATAAAGGGTATCACCCCGTTCTGCCATTGATTTAGTAGCATAGACAGGGGGCGGAAGTGAATCGTTAATAAGGGTCCATTCGCTCATGTCATCACCTGTCAATCGGTAGAGTCCAACGTCTCCAATCGCATAAACCTCCTTTTGAGATGAAACAAAGAGGTTTCTGACTTGCCCGCCTACCGGTCCCTTTTTTTGAATCCACTGCGGTTTGGGCTGTTGTTTCTCTATGGTATCTGCTTGCGCAGCTGCCAATAATCTCTTGTCGGTTTTAGTGCCTGTACCGCTGCCGCTTCCAACGCTGCCAGTTACCCCATACTGGTTTCTCAAATCTCGTTTTCGTTCCATAGCGATCAGAACAGGATCCTCGACGAATTCAATCGCCACCTCCGAGGTTGCATCCAAGTCGTAGGGCCGCTGAAATCGGGATAACGCCTGTGGACCGAATCCTACCATTAGAATAACCAAAACAGTTGAAACGAAAGAGAAACCCCACGGTAGCCACGGTTTGCTCACCGGAGGAGATGCCGGTTTGACGCGCGCGATCTCCCGGGCAATACTCTCTGTTAGCGTTGGAGAGATCTGGAAATTGTTGAAAACATCCTGAATTATGGATTCTTCTTTTTCCAAACGTTCGCGGGCGCGGCGAAGCCGACTCCTCACGGTGTTCGCCGATACTCCCAAAAACGCGCCAATCTCTTCACTCGTCATTTCGGCAAGGTAATACAGCGTTACAACAGTGCGCTCGCTCTCAGGAAGCCTTTTCAGAAGGCGTGTGACGAGTTCGCCCTGGTGTTCAGTCGCCGATGCCGCGCTGCAGTCTGCTTTATACTGCGTGTAGCAGATTTCTTCGATCTCAGCAGTGGACATAGCATCCAGAGATTTTGTCGATAGCCGCTTTTTGCGGAGCCACGAAAAACAGTGCCGTGTCGCAATCACATAGAGCCAGCCGGGGAACTGCTCTGGACGTTTCAGTGTTGAGAGTCTTTTGTAAACCTTTAGAAAGACATCCTGCGTGAGTTCTTCGGCGATATGGAAATCGCCTATCTTCCGCCAGACGAGTGCATGAACCGATTCCTGGTACTTATTGACGAGGGTGGTAAATGCGTCTTGATCGCCATCTAAAATACGTTGAATGAGGTCAACATCATTTGCCTTCATTTATCTCTCCTCACAAAATATAGGGGCTTCATGATATAGTGACGCATATAGAAATGAAAATGGTGCATAAAATGCAATTCGCTCATGTCAAGCGTAAGTGCTTTTTACAAGTTTTGCAATAAAGTCAACAGAGACAACTTTCAGATTTATGATGAACTCACAGATAGCGATGTCGCCCGAAAGAAACTTTTTATAAACAAACCCCGCGAAACGGACACAGGAAGTTACGTAGCGGCATCCAAACCCTTTCACCGGTTTGCTGGCTTATATCCAACTCACGGGCGAATTATGAACTTGAAACCCCTTGACAAACACCCCGCAAAAGCAACACCATCTGTGAAAGGCGAAACTGTGTACCAGCAAACACCGTCCCACTATAGAGATTGTAAATGCTTTCACACCGTTTGCAGCGATAGACTTGTAGACCGCTTGTAGCGGTCTTACGGAAGTGGCGTGCTACTGATACGCTCGCTTGGCATTTCGGGCAAGACACCCCTTCGGGGTGGAAATGAGCCAACACCCATGCTTCTGCTTGTGCTTCATCTATGAGAGAGTGGATCGGAAAATCCATGGATAACACCCTAACATAACTTCAAAAAAAATAGCCCCACTTTTTACATGAGCCGAAAAACTAAATGCCCCTGTTCTAAAAAGTTTAAAGTATTGACACGCTATAAGGATTGTGATAAATTTGTTGAAATATATCTGCAGGTGTGTCGCAAGATATTTTTTTTATTTTTCTTAGCATCAAAAACCAAGCCTGAAACGAAGTAGAAGGGTTTTTGCTGGGGTGTTTCTTCAAGATTTAAGATTATAACTCTGAAACATCAGACTCGCTTAATTATTCCGCAAGGTAAATCAAAAATATGGAAGTTGGAACTTCCCCTACATTAGCGTCATCACAAGTTCCCGCCCACGGTGTTACACTGAAATCTATTCTTATTGCCGTTATCCTGATACCGATTAACTGCTATTGGGTCATTGAGATGGAGGTGATTCGGTATTCGGGACATCCCGTGACGATCTCTCTCTTCTTCAACGTGATTTTCAGCCTGTTCGTCGTTATCGGGGTGAACCAGTTATTGCGCCGTTTCGTGCCAAACCTGGCATTGGCACAGAGCGAATTGGTGATTGTTTATCTGATGCTTTCCATCGCTTCTGGTATTACCGGACACGATATGCTTGAAATTTTGGTGCCGATGCTGGGACACGCCTTTCGGTTTGCGACTCCAGAAAACGAATGGCAGCAGCTGTTTATGCCGTTTCTCCCGAAATGGCTCACCGTTAGTGATACATCGCTATTGAGTGGATATTATGAGGGTGAGTTGCCACTCTATACCGCTGAGACATTACTTGGGTGGGTGACTCCTGTCCTTTGGTGGACCGCTTTTATTACTGTGTTGATTTTCGGCATGCTCTGCATCAATATCATCGTCCGAAAACAGTGGATTGAGCATGAAAAATTAAGCTATCCGATCATTCAACTTCCGCTCCAGTTGACGGAGACACCACAGAATCGTCTTTTTCAAAACAAGTTAATGTGGCTCGGTTTTGGCATCGCGGGAACACTTGCCTTCTGGAACGGCCTTAATTTTTTGTATCCGATCCTACCGGAATTCCGGACCCGTGTGCGGAGTGTTCAGATTTTTACGGAAAGTCCATGGAACGCCATGGGGAGCATACCTTTTTCACTTTACCCATTTGCAATCGGACTTGGATTCTTTATTCCGCTCGACCTCTCATTTTCATGTTGGTTTTTCTTCTGGTATTGGCGGTTGATGCGTGTCCTCGGGGCTGCACTCGGGCTACGCGCTTTGCCTCGCTTTCCGTATATGAACGAACAAGCATCGGGAGGCTACCTTGCGCTCTGTGCTTTAGCGATTTGGGCAAGTCGTAGGCATCTATTACACGTTGCGAGAAGCGTTGCGGGGATTAAGACGCTAAAGAATGGTGCTGACGACGAAGCATCAGAACCAATGTCCTATCGCGCTGCGACGGTCGGACTTGTTGCGGCAATGGTATTCCTCGTTCTTTTTTGCTATTATGGAGGGGCGGAACTGTGGGTGATGTTCACATTTTTTGTTATCTATTACATGATTTCAATCGCAGTGACACGGATGCGCGCCGAACTCGGCACCCCTGTACACGACTTGCATTATTCCGGTCCCGATGAAATTCTGACTCGGACAGTCGGTACACGCCGATTGGGAAGAGATAATCTGATTATGTTTTCGATGTTTTGGTTCATCAATCGTGCGTACCGGAGTCATCCAATGCCGCATCAGTTGGAAGGCTTTAAGATAATGGAACGAACCAACATGACGATGCACCGTATCGTCTTTGCCTTAGTGCTTGCGACTGTTTTGGGATCTTTGGCAGGATTTTGGGCTTTGATTGACCGAGGTTACAGACTTGGCATGGAGGTACGTGCTTATTGGCCCTCTTTAAGTGCTTTTGGGATAGAGCCCTATCGCCGCCTTGCAGGGTGGTTGCAAGCCCCTGCAGAGACACTAATTGCTGAAAGCGGATTTATGGGGATCGGTTTCCTACTGACAACAGTGCTGATGTTCTTTCGGATGCGATTTGTCTGGTGGCCCTTCCATCCTGCGGGATTTGCCATCTCTACGAGTTGGGGAATGAATGTTACGTGGAGCTGCCTTTTCATGAGTTGGCTCATCAAATGGTTGATCCTTCAATATGGTGGTGTCGTGCGGCATAGAAAGATAGCCCCCTTCTTTTTAGGGTTAATCTTAGGGGAGTTTACAATCGGTAGTCTCTGGACAATCTTTGGCATTATCGTCGGAATTCCAACCTACGGTTTTTGGGTGTAATCGTTAATGACCTCATTCTTCGTTAGGACGTGAGTTAATTGCCAAATTTAACGGCAATAGAAGCAACGTTAGACTAAATAGGAGCGTCCATTGCCATTCCCATTTCAGAGGTACCATTCCCAAAAATTGTCCAATAGGTTCAACATAGAGTGTTATTGAGTGAAGTGCGATAATGATACCGGAGATGAGCAGGAGCCAAAGGTTCGCCGCTATTCTTTGAAATAGTGGTTCCCATGAGTAGCGAAGTGCTTGCCAACAGGTCGATAACTGTGTAAAGATCAGTGTGGTACACGCTGCTGTTCGCGCCACTGCTATATCCGCCGAGTTTGGTGTCACGTCAGTCCCGCCAGAGAATACATCTTTCATTAATGTTGAGACACCCGTTGTATCTGACAAGGCAGTGGAACGCCACAGCATGAAGAAGAAAGGGATAATGGTCATGAGGCTGATTGTAACAGCGCGGCAAATAATATCGACGCTTGTTGTTTTTGAAAGGAAGCGCGATCTGGAAGAGACAGATGGACGATGATATCTTTCGTCAGCGAATATTCGTTCCGTGCCAATGCCCAGTGAAGGGAATAGGGTTGAGAGCAGTTGCACCCAGATTATTTGTGTGAGTGTTAATGGCATCGGCATTTCATAGAAATAGTGTAGCACTGTTCCGAGCGTAAGCGTAAGAAAAAGTGAAAGTGTACACGAAAAATTCCAGCGTAAAAAGCCTGAAGTATTACGGTATGCCTCGCGGGCATGAAGTAGGGCATCCTTTACCGCTTGGAAGCCTTTGTTGTTAATTAATCCATCGGCAGCAGCTTGTACAATATGCGACGCGTAGTTGTTATTGGCAAGGGTAATGTCGGCAACATTCATCGCCCGGAGATCGTCCCTATTTTGGCCCAAGAACCCAACGGCATGACCTTGCCGTTTTAGACTGAGAACAATATTCCGACGTTGTTCCCAAGTCGGCTGCGAATAGGCTAACCACTGTGCTGTTTCGGCATCAATCTGTTCGCGCGGGACTGCTTCAAGTTCTGCTCTTGATGCCACTGCCTTTCGGTTATGGATGAGACCGAGATCTTTCGCTAAATCGACTGTCTCTTGCTCACTGTTTTCAGAAATGAGGATAACCTTAAGACCGGCATCAAGACTGGATTTCAAAACTGTTTTTATCTCTTCATCATTGCTCACAGAGAAACTTATAAATCCCAAAAAGATAGGATTATTTTCCATCTCTTGAGGTTTCAGGATGACATCAGAGGAGTGGAAAGCGACACCGTAGACCTGGTCTTTGGTGTTAAGCAAATAGTCTATGACTTTATCGTACATTTCGTACTTGTCGTCACAGAAGGGCATAATTTCCTCGTTGACGAGGACAGAACCGCAGGTATCAAGTACCGTCTGAGCATCTCCAAAAATGATATTGAGATAATCTTCTGGTGCTGACTCGAACACTTGCATCTGGTATCCATAGTGTCGCGTATACGGATAGGCATCCACCAAGGGGAATTTAGTCTTGATAGTATCAAGTCGATAGCCAAGTCTCGCCATGTTTTTTTGGATGGTAGCCTTCGGTGAAGGCGGGGCCTCGTCAGTGTTGGGTTCCGCGCGGACTGTACTATTGGACGTGGTTCTGTTACCTGTATTCTGACCGCCAGAGGTGCCGAGTCCGGCGGTGAATACTAAGTGTGGAGCACCTTGTGGGATCTTCACACCCGTCGGTATTGCTGAAACCGTTCTTTGCCGTTCTTCCGGCGGAAGACTTTCCAAAGAATCCAACCATGTTTTCCACGTATTGCCATCAACAAGTTGTTCATCAACAAAGATGTTAGAGATTGTCAGGGAGCGCGTCGTCGCAAGACCGTTTTCATTGGCACAAAAGGTAGTGATGCGACTCAATTTCTCAATACTACGTGAATTACGGAGTACGAGCCCTTTTCCCATCAACCTTTGCGCGTGCTTAGAGAACGACAATCTGAGCAATCCAACAATATCGTAAGGTGCGGAGGCAATGGCGAATAACAATCCTAAATGGATTAACGATTGCCAGTCGGTTGTTCGGTTCTGGTATTCAAACCACCAACCGATTGCGACAACTATGGAGCCGACGACTATACCTGCTATCTTTATTACCGTGTGTAAGTCCTTTGTTTCGTTTTCGGCGAGGGTGGTTGCGGCAGACATCGGGTGTGCATCTTGACGTTGCTTCCATATTTCTAACTGGTTTCCGGTTTTCACAACTATTGCAGAGCCGTATCCGGCGACAATGTATGTGCCGCCGAATGCCATATTTTTCTGCTTTTCTGGCGGTAAAGCATCGTCTGAAATATCCGCACTTGTTTTGTCTATCGGGACTTCAGCCCCGAAAATCGCAGATTCATCGGTCATCAGTCCTTCAGATTCGATGATTCTTGCGTCAGCAGAAACGTAGTCTCCTGTCCTCAGCGAGAGGAGATCACCCGGTACAATATCTTCTGGTGCACATTTTTCCAATTTCCCTTGTCGAATAACTCTAATGCTATGCACCATGCGTCTGTTAGTATCAGCATCGCGCCTGCGAATCCGGTATACTGTCATGCATGCAGATACAATGTGAATAATCAAGGCTGCCCCGACAACCCCGGTTGCATGAACGGTAACACTGCTGGATCCTCTGAGCAATGAAACAATTAAGATGACCGTTGTGAGTAATAGAACAATGATGCGCCATGTCAGCAGCGATTCCAGAAACGCTTGAATCGGGAAAGCTTTTTCCTTTGGACCCAATTTGTTAATACCGTAGCGCGCTCTCGCTTTTGCATAGGCTTCCGCGCTCAGCCCCTGCTCCATGTGAGAATCGAATTGATTCAATATTGACGCAATGTTTTCTGTATGAAAATTCGCCATCTTCTTATTTTCGGAGTCTTGATTATCAGTACTCAGTCCGGGCTGCGCCCTTTCAGTTTTAATAGTTGTCTGTTTTCAGTACGATTTTCTACGAAAGATCTTTCGGTACTCAGTTAACACATTGTGGCGGTTACTTTTCGTTTCACTACCACAATATACCTCTTTAACTGAGTACTATTAGCCGACAACTAAAATACGGTTTTCAGGTATTCTTAATATGAACGGTTGCCCCATCGACATCTGGTTTCAAAATTTTAATCTCAGAGGCGATTTGATGTTTCTTGAAAGCGCATTGCATCCGTTCTGCTACCTGTTCTGTATGTTCGAGACAGTAGGCCGCAATGGTGGGACCCGCGCCACTTAAAGCGACACTGAGCGCACCCGCAGCAGTAGCAGCTTTTGCTACATCGTCAAACCCTGGAATCAGGGATGTCCGATACGGTTGGTGCAACCTATCTTTCATGGCAACGCGTAACATCTCAAACTGCCCCGTGACAATACTGGCGATCAGGAGTGTACTGCGGCTGGTGTTATATACTGCGTCCGAGAAACCTACCGATGTCGGCAGTACGTCTCGTGCTTGTTCCGTTGATAGTGGGAAATCTGGAATGGCAAGTACAATAGAAAGTATAGATGGACATACTAGTCGAACGGTATGTACTTCCGTTTTTTCCTGTGCGGAGACGACAAGACCGCCATACAATGAAGCAGCAACATTATCTGGATGCCCCTCTAATTCTGTAGCAAAATTGAGAAGTTCTGCGTCAGAGAACGGGGTCTTGCAGAGCGCGTTTGCCGTGAGCAAGCCGCCGAGAATAGCCGTTCCACTGCCACCCAAACCCCGGATCGCGGGGATTCCATTCTCTATTTTTAGTTTGAAACCTTTGGGACGGTTGCTGCCACTTCGGTCAAAAACAAGTTCTACAGCTTGAAACGCGATATGCTCTGGCGTACTTGGTATTTTGTCTGCATCTACACCGCTAACGATAATTTGCGTCTCCGTTTCGCTGGTTTCTAACGTGACTGTGCTGTAGAGTTGCAGCGCAAGCCCTAACACGTCAAACCCGGGGCCGAGGTTTGTCGTACTTGCTGGAACACGTGCAATCGCTTTTGGGTTAGATGAACAAGGCATATAAGAAGTTCCTATTGAATCGGTTGTCAGCTAACAGTTACAAGAGTCCTCTTAACTGACAGCTGAAAGATTTTTCGCAGAAAAATCGTCCTGACGACCAATAACGCTGAAAACTACAATTTTGAGAGAGCCGTTTCAATCCTGTCCAGTGCCTCTTGTATATTTTCTAACGAGTTAGCGTACGAAAGCCGGAGGTATCCGTCGCCATACTTGCCGAAGGCGGTTCCCGGTAAAAGTGCGACATCTGCCGCCTCCAGGATGTAATCGGCGATTACTTCACATGAAAGCGGTAATTGCGTTACATTCGGGAATACGTAAAACGAACCGAGCGGCTTGATACAACTGATTCTGTCAATCGCGTTAAGACCGTCCACAATAGCGTCTCGTCGTTCCTGAAATTCGGCAACCATTTCCTTAACAAAGGTTTGCGGTCCCGTCAGTGCCTCTATTCCTGCAAGTTGTGTAAAGGTAGCCGTACAGGAATTTGAGTTGATCGTTAATTGTGTGATTTTATCGGCAAGGGGTTGCGGCGCGATACCGTAGCCCAATCGCCATCCAGTCATCGCGTAGGTTTTAGAATGACCCTCGATCAAAATTGTCCGTTCCTTCATACCGGGGAGACTCAGAACGCTGTGATGTTCACCTTCATAGAGAATGCGAGAATACACTTCGTCTGTTAGGACATAAAAATTGTGTTTTTGTGCAAGTTCGGCGATTGCTTCAAGATCTGCTGCTGTAAGTGTGCCACCGGTTGGGTTCTGAGGTGAGTTGAGAATCAGGAGTTTCGTTCGGTCAGAGATTGCGTCTACAAGGTCTTCGAGTCGGAACCGGAAACCTACTTCCTCACGCAGCGGCAGAGGTACTGCTTTTCCACCAATGAAGTCGATAACAGATTCATAGACAGGGAAACCAGGTTCAGGGTAAATGACTTCATCACCTTCGTTGATTAAAGCGAGGATCGTAAAGAAGATGATCGGCTTGGCCCCTGGGGTCACCGTGACTTCGTCTGGATGTATCGTAATACCGCGTGTTTCCGTTATATGTTGTGCGACGACTTCCCGAAACGCGGGTACGCCGGCAGATGGGCAATAACCAGTATGCCCATCCTTCATCGCTTTGTACGCCGCCTCAATGATATTGCTCGGCGTTGGGAAATCCGGCTGCCCTATTTCTAAATGGATAATATCCTTGCCTTGTGCCTCAAGCTGCTTGGCTTTGGCAAGCACTTCAAATGCAGATTCGGTTCCGAGTCGACTCATCCGCGTTGCGAACGTAGGTGTTTCCAAAATTAGCCTCCGTCGATTACACATTTCGTTAATGACTGAAAATATTAATTGTTCGGTTTTCGGCTGAACGGGCTACCAAGCCGAGAAACATTTATTTTAAACGCAAAATGACACCGTTTCCTCCAGCTAACCAAACCTGTTTGTCTAAAGCGGAGACACTATTCATTTGGAACCCTTGAATCATCGGATCGCCTGGGTCTTGGACCTCCCACTTTTTACCACCGTCATTGGTATGTACAATCACACCGACACCAAGATCACCGCCGACTGCCCAACCCATAAACTTATCAGTGAATCGGATACTTCTCAGTGTTTCTTCAGTGCCGCTTGCTTGTGCTGTCCACTTTTCTCCACCGTTGCTCGTGTGAAGAATAAGACCGTTCTCACCAACTGCCCAGCCATGCTTATCATCTACGAAGAAAATATCTTCAAGTACATCTTCAGTCCCGGTCTCTTGTGTATCCCAATTCTGTCCACCGTCTACCGTTTTCTGAATTATGCTATTTTGGCTTACCAGCGGGACAACGTGCACGCCAGCAATCCAGCCAGTGGATTCGTCAAGAAACTGAATGGCGTTGTACATGGTTGCTTCGTCATCACCAACAGCACCGATCACGCCACCTTGTACCACCTTCCAAGTACGTCCACCTGTTTTTGTTGAAAGAATGGTATCGTTCGCGCCGACAGCAAATCCTACGTCTTTATTGACAAAGTGGATCCCTTTAAGTGGGTTGTCAACTTTGCTCGTTTGTATTTCCCAATCTTTACCATTCGTTGTGGCGACAATCTTCCCTTTTTCACCAGTTGCCCAACCGTGATTTTCATCCAAAAAATAGACCCTGGCGAGTTGAGCATCGATATCAATTTCGGCTTTATTCCATGTGGCTCCGCCATCTGTGGTATATCCGATGAAACCGGGATAGTCCAGTTCTAACGGCGCAACACCGACTGCCCATCCATTGTTTGCACTCGTGAAAGTGACAGACATATAATCACGAATTTCGGGATCCTGCTTTTGGAGGATATCCCAATTTGCCGCCACAGATAAAGAAATTGCCAAGATACCGACAATTATGAGTAATGTTATCATGCAGATAACGTGGGATTCAAACCTGTTCATTGTAATCGTATCTCCTTTTTGATATTTTGAGTTAACAGCAGGGCTTGTTTGATCTGACTCACAGGTTGCTAAAAACTAACTGTTATGAAAAATTTGCACCTGAATAAACCAAAATCTTGTTATTGTGAGTTATATTAAAGTACAATATAACCTTGATTTGAAAATTAAGTCAACAATTTTTTGCGCAACCCTAAATGGTGCTGTGGCCAACTAAAGCAGTTCTACGTTGTAACAGCGTGCACGGTACGTGGGAACCCATAGTTTCTTCCTGCTTTTAAGAGAGCAGGAAAAATGTCCACCTGTCATTTAGCGACAATTACTGTGCCCGTTTTGAAATTCTCGCCGACTTGGAGTTGGTAGACATAAACACCGCTTTCCACAATTTCGCCGGTTTCATCACGTCCGTCCCATGTGAGTTCTGTCTCACCCGGCAGTGCTGTCAAGGTTTTGACGCGCATTCCGTCAATGTCATAAATCAGGACGGTAAATTCGCCTGAAGCGTCTTCGATGGCGCGCGCGGGAAATACAACCTGATTGAAATCCGGGTCTGGTGAGAGCGGGGTAAATGGGTTCGGATAGGGTTTGGCAAAGATGCGGAGTTTTGTTTGTGCCGCTATAGATGCGTTGTCTGCTTCGTCAACCGCGATGACAGCATACGTAAAACTGCCTATTGACAATATGCGTTCATCAATAAATCTGTAGCCAGCAACTTCGTCTTCTGGCGTTCGTTGCAGCACGCCGTCGGGTAGAGGTTCAAGTCCATCGGTTTCGGTTGAGCCGAACAGAACGCTATATTCCGCCACATCTCGGCTGACACTCGGTTTCCACGAAACTTCTACACCTTCATTTGAGGTAGTAATGCTGAGTGCCATCGGTGGCTCCGGTGCAGCAGTATCTGGTGATACGTTCACTGTCTGTATTGGAGACCGTCCCGATTGCAAGAGACGCGTCTTATAGGCAGTTATCTGGTATGTATGTTCTCCGGGCGGAACGTTCACATCACGAAATGTAATTGATGAACGTCCTTTGACATCAATAGGTGCTTCTTTATCCCTATAGATGAGGTACCCGTTAACGTCAGGATCCTCCGAATTTTGCCAGCGGAGCGTCACATCGTTTTCACCGGCTGTGTCGGCTGCTGCCGTAAAACCTATAACTGGACCGGGAGGGACGTTCGCGATCACTTGCAACGTAAAATCGTTGTTGTTGAGTTTTCCGTCTGCTTGTCCTTCACGGATAAATTCGCCGATCGGGGCATCGTCGAGATTGCGCAAACGCACTCTGAATGCCGCCGATAATGTGATGGTGTTCGGTGTTTGGCAATCAAAAGTAATTTCGTAGATTGAACTTTGGAAATCGACAATAACATCCGCAAGTTCAACGCGCAGGGCTCTTCCATCCGGCGGGACGGCTGCTCGGGCCGCGATTGGATTACGGTCCCGTAAGATACCTTTGAAATAGGAGGCTCTTGTGAGGAAACCAGATGGCATTGCGATTTCGATAGTTTTAATTTCCTCACCCGGCTCTGCCAGGGACCTGTCTATGACAAGCGTCACAATCAATGGTGCCGTTGTACTGGCCGGAACAACACCGTCGGTCTGGTCAACAACATTTATTTCGCCTACGGAGGTAACCGCCGCGTACCCCTTTATAGAAATGAATAAGTTAATAACAAGAATAAGAATAATGGGTGTGTTTTTCATGAGGCAGACTCTTTTTTTAAAATATCAGATTTATTGAGAACCGCTGTGTTGTGTTGTTCTGGAAATCTCCACTTAGGAGTTGGAATCCGTAGTCGATTTGAATAGCGGTTCTCCTGACTGGAAGTCTTACGCTCCCGCCGAAGTTCAGGGTCGTCGCGGAATCACTACCGTTTTTTAGCGCGTAACCACCACGCACGGCGATAACTCTGTTCAACCAAACTTCTACGCCAGTGCGTATATAGGTCTCACCATTACGGTTTGCAACCTCGAAAGTTCCAAGACTCCCTTTTAACAAATTGCTGACGACCGCGCCCTGCGCGCTCATCTCTGCGATAGATTCAAGTCTATATGCCAAGCCGGCACGGATGTTTAGCGGCACCGTACTTGTATCAACATCAGAGATGCCTATATTTGCCGGAAGCGAATTCTCGATGGAGACCCCAATACTCAGGCTCTGAAGAGGTTTTGCAATCACGCCGAAATCAAGGGAAACCGCTGAGCTGGATGTTTGCCCGAAATAAGGGTTTTCGACGACGAATTCATTCGTTGCATCGAAAGAGACCCCAAAAACTTTTAGGTTCGCGCCAATCGCTAATTGCTTGAAAAAGGTTTTGCCGTAGGAGACACGTATCGTCTGTTCCTGATAGATTTCGGTATCTTCTGTGAGGATGCCGAAACTGGCTCCGATTGAACCGATTTTTCCGAACGGAAAGACGGTGTTGATACTATTATAAGTGATGAGTCCATTGAAACGTTGCGCCGTTGTTGCACCAACTTGGATTTTGTCAATATAGGCTAATCCTGCGGCGTTGTAGTGCGCCGCGTTATTATCATCGGCGAG
>RKRO01000325.1 GCA_007571355.1 Candidatus Poribacteria bacterium
AATTAAATGTTACACCAGTGTAACATTTTTAACGAGAATCCCATTGTATCGCAACTTTTCAGATGGTGCCCTTCTCACCATCCTCAGGGAAAAAAATAAATTTGCCTCCACTGAAAAAGTGTGATATAATGGTGAAAAGAATTTAATCAGAAAATAGAGACAACACACCTAAAAGATAGAATAGAATGCCAACGACACCAAGTGTAGTTATCGTATCCACTGCCCGCACAGCCGTCGGTAGAGCTGGAAAAGGCACGTTGAAAAATACGCGTCCAGACGAACTCGCCGCTGCTGCCCTCCGCGGCGCAGTTGAAAGACTCCCGCAGTTTGACTTGGAGACGATAGACGACGTTATTATCGGGTGTGCTACACATGAGGGACCGCAAGGTTACAATGTCGCCCGAATCGCGAGTTTACGCGCAGGATTTCCCGTCTCCGCGCCTGCCATTACAATTAACCGTTTCTGTGCATCCGGTTTAGAAACAATAGCGATGGGTGCTGAGCAGATTCTATCTGGGCGCGCTGAGGTCGTCATTGCTGGCGGTGTAGAGAGCATGAGTCAGGTGCCGTTTGGCGTTAACCTCTCGCCGAACCCTACGCTCATAGAGCACGCACCCGATGCCTATATCAGCATGGGATTAACCGCTGAAAATCTGGCGCGAAAATATAGTATATCTCGTAGGGATCAGGACGCTTACGCATATCAGAGTCACCGAAAAGCGATCACAGCGATCGATGCTGGAAAATTCCGCGAAGAAATCTTACCCATAAAAATAAAGGAGACAAACCTCAACGCCGAAAGCACGCCTGAGGCAATAAGTTCTGTCTTTGATACGGATGAAGGCCCCCGCCGGGACACATCACCAGAAGCATTGGCATCTCTCAAGCCTGTTTTTCACGCAGAAGGCACCGTAACGGCTGGCAACGCTTCCCAGATGAGCGACGGTGCTGCCGCTGTCGTCCTGATGTCCGAAGCACGAGCGAAGGCAGAGGGTTACAATCCATTGGCGCATTTTGTCAGTTATGCCACAGCCGGTGTCCCCCCCGAAATCATGGGAATCGGACCGGTCCCCGCAATTCCGAAGGCACTCGCGACAGCAGGATTAACTTTAAACGATATAGATGTCATAGAACTCAACGAAGCTTTTGCGGTACAGGCTCTCGCTGTCATTCGGGAGGCAAAGCTGCCTGCCGAAAAGGTGAATGTCAATGGCGGCGCAGTCGCGTTGGGACATCCGCTCGGTTGCACAGGCACAAAACTCACCGTGAGTCTGATTCATGAAATGCACAGACAGCATCACGAATACGGCATGGTAACGATGTGTGTCGGCGGCGGCATGGGGGCTGCCGGCATTTTTCAGACAATCAGATAGGCACTTTGATGAAGTCGGAAGTTGTTCTAACAAACAAACGTCTTCAAGTTACTTGGAATATTTCAACGTTTTTGATAAAAAAGGAGGACAGCGTTTCTGCCTCTGAATAAATTCAGAGATTTCCACGCTGAAGACTTTGATGGAATCCGTCAATTTGAAAGAGATAATTGAAGTGTGGAATCGCGTGAGAACTTGGGATCCAGAAATGCGCATTGATTTGGCACGTCGGATTTTGGAGACTGTGGTCCCCTCGCGAATTCAACCCCCACCACAAACTATGTCATTGGATGAGGTGATCGGTATTGCGAAAACGGATGCCCCGCCCCCTACCGACGAGGAGTGCAAGAAAATTCTTGAAGAGGAGCACTTAAAAAAATACGGATGATTCACGCATTATTGGATACAAATGTAATTCTGGATGTTTTGCTTGACCGTACGCCCTGGAGCACCGATGCTGCAGCCCTCTGGCAAGCCAAACTTGATAGACGATTTGTCGCTTGTGTCACGGCAACTTCGCTAACTGATATCTTTTACATAATTCGTCGCTACGCAGGCCGTGAAAAAGCATGGCAAGCGGTCCACTCCAGTTTAGACCAATTGTCCGTTATACCGGTTGGAATCGATGAGCTACGTTTGGCAACAACGTTAGATGGAAACGATTTTGAAGACAATCTGCAAATGGCATGTGCAATAAGTAGGCAACTTGATTTGATTGTTACACGGAATTTTACGGGATTTTCGCGTAATAATATTCCAATCCTCACGCCACAACAAATGCTATTGAAGTTGGCATCGAACGATTAAAGCAAAGGAAAAATAAGTATTTCGAGTCGAACTGAAAATGTATGATAAACTGAAAGGGAAAAATGCAATCCCCTCAGGAAAACGCAGAACAACATCAAAAACCAGATTGAACTTTAAAATCAATCGGCATGGAGGTCTATAATTAAAAAATGCAAACACATGTCTATCTCTCCATAGCAGGCGAAAACAGAATCGCTATCTACACGTTTGATGCTTCTAACGGTAGCATTGAACTTCAAGAAAATATCAACGTCAGCGGCTCTCCCGGTCCCTTAGCATTTTCACCGTGTGGTGATTACCTATATGCCGGGCTGCGGTCGAGTCGCGAAATCGCAAGTTTCCGTGTCGATGCAGAGACAAAACACCTCTCACACTTGCGGACAGTCCAACTCGATGCCGATACCTGTTATATTGCTACGGATAAAACAGGTAATTTTCTGCTTTCCGCGTATTACGGTGCAGGTAAGGTTACCGTTCACGCAATCGGCGACGATAAAACTGTCCAAGGCGAACCGATTCAGACGGTTGAAACCGATATACGCGCCCACTGCATCGAAACCGATGCCTCAAACCGATACGCCTTCGTACCGCACACTAACCCTCGAAACGCTATCTATCAATTTCATTTCGACGAAAACACAGGTACGCTCAAACAGAATATTATAGGAAATCTCAATCCGGGTGCCCCGATTGGCCCTCGGCATTTCTGCTTTCATCCGAACAAACCGATCCTCTATTTTTCAAACGAAAATGGATCGAGTGTCTCAGCATACAGGCTTCAAGAAGGCGGAGACCACCCCGGAATCTTATCAGACTTACAGGAAGACCTTTCAACCCTTCCGGCAGATTTCAAGGAGGACAACACTTGCGCGCAAATTCACATCGATCCACAAGCGAAATACCTCTATGTCTCCAATCGCGGACACGACAGCATCGCAGGATTCGCAATCGACGAAGAGACCGGTAAACTCAGTGCCATTGGACATCAATTGACCGAACCCACCCCTCGCGTCTTCAATATCGACGGCGCAGGCAACTTCCTTTTTGTCGGCGGTCAAGGGTCTGGCAAACTCGCCACTTACCGTATCAACCGCCAGACTGGTGAATTGTCGCCACTTACTACATATCCAGTCGGTAAAAACCCGATGTGGGTGCTTTTTATCTGATCTGTCCCTAACCTATCATGACCAAAAACCAAGTCCGACACGTAGTGCTCGGACGACTCACTATCAAGGATCGTCAATGTTCCATTGCACGGCGTTTATCCGCAAGGAACAATTAAATAATGGTACAGCGTGGAACTTTTATTACGTTTGAAGGTGTAGAAGGCGCAGGCAAAACGACACAAGTACAACGGTTGGCGACAGCCCTCGGTCCAGACGTTGTCCTCACACGTGAACCCGGCGGGACACCTGTCGCTGAACGGATTCGCGACCTTTTCCTGACATCCGACGGCATAACCCCGATGACCGAACTCCTATTGATAGCTGCGGCACGGGCACAACACGTAGATGAATTGATACGTCCCGCACTGGAAGCGAATCAAACTGTTATCTGCGACAGGTTCACAGATGCCACCGTCGCTTACCAAGGCTATCGCGGCGGCATTGATCTGGATTTGATTCACCAATTGAATCATGTCGCTACCGGTGGTTTGACACCGGACATCACCTTTATCCTTGATCTGCCGCCGGAGATCGGTTTACAGAGACAACAGCGCGCGGAAACGCATCGCGACCGTTTGGAAAGCGAACCGCTGGAATTTCATCGCAAAGTCCGTGAAGGCTACCTGTTCGCTGCAAAATCAGAGACACATCGCGTCAAACTCATAGACGCAACGCAATCTCCTGATGCCGTCCATGCAGCACTCTTAACCGAGTATCACAAGTATCTATCACAACAGAAGTTTTTTTAAAGAAAAATGCAAAATCAAATTATCGGACACCAACAGGTTATTGAACAACTTCAACATACCGTGGCATCGGAGCGGATCGCCGGTGCGTATCTTTTCGTCGGGCCGACAGGTGTCGGAAAAGAGACGGTCGCACGCTATTTCGCACAACTCATCTTCTGTCAGCAGGGTACACATCCCCCCACGGTATGCGGCGCATGTCTCGCCTGTCGGAAGGTGAACTCCAGCAATCACCCTGACCTACAGTTCATCCGCCCTGAAGGCAGCCTACTGAAGATAGGTCAAATTCGGGCGTTACAAAAACAGATTATCTATGAGCCACTTGAAGCGAGTCGGAAAGTCTACATCCTGACGGACGTGGAACGGATGAATGCAGAGGCAGAGAATTGTCTACTCAAAACGCTTGAGGAACCGCCCGCAGCCACCGTTTTAATCCTCTTGACATCGAACATCCGAGCCTTGCTGCCGACCACGCGTTCCCGATGCCAAATTTTACAATTTCACGCCATGCCGACACAAGAATTAGCCGAAATTTTGGTTGAACAGTTTTCAGTCGCACCCGAACAGGCGACGGCACTCGCGATTGGAGCGGATGGCGCGATCGGGACAGCACTCACGCACCTCGAAAAAGGCGATATCCGCACGGAAGAAGTACCAGAAATTCTCAAAGAGACAGACCCATTAACCGCTTTCAGGCTCGCTGAGCACTTCAAAGATAACCCCGAAACTTTAGGCGAGTTAGTCACATGGTATCGCGATTTGCTCTTTTTACAACAAGGCGCACCTATCGAATTAATAACACATATTCACTCTATTGCGGAACTTCAGTCCATTGTCCCGCGCTACTCTCGGCTCCGTATACAACAAGCCATCCAAACCGTCTTTGACACCAAATCCCTTATTGACAACACAAACACAAACGCAACCTTGGCTTTAGAGGTAATGTGTTTGAAGTTAGTCAAATAATAACGGATGTCCGCATTCCGGCTTTTGTGTCCAAAATTTTAGACTTTTAGACACCCGAACTTGCTTTTTTTTTTTGTATTTGCTATACTATTCACATGAGTTGTGAGTAGTCCCTCCACGAATCGGACCCCTACTCCGTTTCTGGGAACCTCTTACCGGATAGAAGGCAAGTAACCACTAAGCGTAGAAAATATGGATTTCGGAGAGAATTTTATGGCAAACCTCATTCCCCTCCAGACTCATATAGCGGAGTTTTGGACAGCGAAACAGCGTGCTGGACATTCTCTTCATGAGGTTTCATACCGGGCCTGTTATAAACCACAGTTACCAGCATATTTCATTAAGGAGTTCTGCAAGTCGAAATCTGTAATTTATGATCCATTTATGGGACGCGGAACAACGCTGATAGAGGCGCAGATGCACGGGCACCGTGCCATCGGTAATGATGTGAATCCGTTATCGAGAATCCTCGTATACCCTCGGCTCAACCCGCCAACATTAGTAGAAATCGAAAAACGGTTACACGAGATCATCCTACCTACGGATGTGGAAATAGATGAAGAACTTCTTGTTTTTTTTCATGAAGACACACTTAGAGAGGTTTGCGGATGGCGGACTTATTTTCAACAGTCGCAACGTGATCTGGTTGACGCTTGGCTACAAATGGTGGCGTGTACGCGTCTAACGGGACATTCTTCGGGGTTTTTCTCTGTTTTTACTCTCCCACCGAATCTTGCTGCTTCGGTCGCTTCGCAACGGAGAATCAACGAAAAACGTAATCAGGAACCTGAATATCGAGATACAAAGGCACTAATCCACCGAAAATCTAAGCAGCTGCTGCGGCACCGCCTACCAGATCATTTTTTAAGAGATGATGCTTCACTTTTCACCCAATCTGCAGATAAAACGCCTCAAATTGAGGACGAATCGGTTGATTTAGTTGTCACTTCGCCTCCTTTTCTCGACACTATTGACTATATGCAAGACAACTGGTTAAGAATGTGGTTTTGTGGGATAGAGATCGAACGAGGCAAAATTTGGCAATTAAAGTCAATTGAGGATTGGATGGCTCGAATGACAGATGTTTTTGTGGAGCTGCGTCGGGTATTGAAACATGGCGGCAGAGTCGCATTTGAAGTCGGGGAGGTCCGGAAAGGGACTGTCTTTTTAGAGAACGCTGTTGTTAGAGCTGCGTTGGATGCCGGGCTGATGCCTGAAAAACTCATGATTAACACGCAGCATTTCACAAAAACCGCGAATTGCTGGGGTGTAGCGAATAATAGAAAAGGGACAAACAGCAATCGGATTGTTATCATAAAAAGAAACTGAGAAATTTCAACGCATTTTTTATTGGAAAAAGGAAGTTCAATGCGCACATTTTACGTCACCACGCCTATCTACTACCCTAACAGTGAACCGCATGCAGGAAACGCTTATACCACTATTGCCGCCGATGTCTTAGCGCGATATCACCGTCTCAAAGGCGATCAGGTCTGTTTCCTTACCGGTGTTGATGAACACGCTGCCAATGTGTATGATGCTGCTAAAGCGGAGGGGCTCTCACCACAAGCCTATTGCGATAAGATCGCACCAACGTTCGTTAAGCTGTGGGAACGTCTGAACATCTCACATGACATCTTTTTCCGTACAACCAGCGATTTACACAAGCGGGGCGCGCAAAAATTCCTAAATGTGCTCTATGACAACGGTGATGTTTATAAAGGGAAGTACGAAGGGTATTACTGTCTCTCATGCGAAGAGTTCTTTTCAGAGAAAGAACTAACAGACGAAAAAATCTGCCCGGTTCATAAACGACCGCTGCAATGGCTGGAAGAAGAGAATTAGTTCTTTAGACTCTCCAAATATCAAGAGCGTTTACTCGCGCATATCCACGAAAATCCGGATTTCGTCTATCCTGCAGCGCGCCGTAATGAGTTATTAAATTTTCTGGAATCTGGATTACAAGATGTAAGTATTTCCCGTGCCTCCTTATCTTGGGGGATTCCGTTCCCGTTTGATCCGGAGCATATCATATATATCTGGATAGAGGCTTTAAGTAATTATATCACTGCCCTCGGTTATGAAACAGATAGCAAGCAGTACCAAACCTTTTGGCCCGCTGATGTTCACATGATGGGAAAAGACATCACCCGTTTTCATGCCCTACTTTGGCCGGCAATGCTGATGGCTGCGAACTTACCACTTCCGAAGCATATCGTCGGGCACGGTTGGTTAACAAAAGATGGCGAAGCACTGAGCAAAACACGAGGCATCTTCATTGACATGGATGGCGATATTGCCACTTATGGTGTCGATGCGTTCCGTTATTACCTCTTGCGCGAATTCAGTTTCGGCAACGATGGCGATTACCGTCCCACTCGTTTACACGCGCGCTACAATGCAGATCTCGCGAACGATCTCGGCAACCTCCTCAATCGTGTCCTCGGTTTAGTCAATAAGAACTTTGAGGCAATTCCGCCACCGACAACACCGGGTGAATTTGACGACGAAGTCAAAGAGATAGCACAAACGACGGTAGATAAATTAGACGAGCATATAAACGTATTCGCGTTTGATGCTGCATTAGAAACTATCTGGGAATTCGTCAGGCGCATCAATCGTTATGTCCAACAGACGCAGGTCTGGACGCTTGCGAAACCGGAAACTAAACCGAGAATGGGCACGATCCTTTACAATAGCTTAGAGGCACTTCGGTTCATCTCTGTGCTAATTTCGCCCTTTATCCCGGCAACCGCTGAGAAGATCCAGAAACAGATCGGTTTAGCGGATTTCGATACCGTCGCAGCATGGGGACGTTTACCAATAGGTCTAACAGTCAGCAGGGGTGAACCTATTTTCCCGCGCATTGATACCCAAAAAGAGAAACAACCGCAACCAAAAGCGGCAGCCAAACCGAAGCAGAAGGAAGGAAAGGAAACAACCGACTTAGTCTCCTTTGCCGATTTCCAGAGACTTGATCTCCGGGTCGCGCGTATCCTCGCAGCTGAACCCATTGAAGGGGCTGACAGGCTTCTCAAATTGCAGGTAGACCTCGGCACTGAAAAACGACAAGTCGTTGCCGGAATCGCCGAACACTACACACCCGAAGCACTCGTTGGCAAACAGGTGATAGTTGTTGCGAATTTAGAACCCGCAACCATCCGTGGTATTGAATCACAAGGCATGATTCTTGCAGGAAGCGGCGACTCTGTAGTCCTTGCAACCCTTGAAGAAGATATGCCGCTCGGCACACAAGTAAGGTAGGAGGCACGTTCCGCGTGCCGTGACATGATGCCAACTATAGAAAACACCCTCAAAACCCGTATCCAAAACAGTGAGGCGCACACTTTTGTCGTTATTGTGCCGACCGATTCCGCACGTGTCAAACGCCAGCGCGAATTGGTCAGCTACCATTCAAATCGAGCCGTTCCCAATTTGCGCGTGTACACCGTTGTAGATTTCGTCCAGAGGTTATACAATCAAGTCCGCCCCGCGAGGAAACAGATTTCACAAGGAATTCAAAATCTCTGGTTACACGAGATTGCGAACCCGCAATCAGATCATCCGGATACCTACCGTTATGATACGTTTCGACCCAGCCGAAACATTTCTGTGCCGGACAGCACGCTTTCCCTCGTCATGGAAAAAATTAACCACCTTAAAGAACGTGGTGAAACAGCCGAAGACATTACAGCCGATAATCCAACAAAGACTGATCTTGCACGCATCTATAACGATTACGAAACGAAACTTGAAAACGATTGGATAGACGAACAGGGGAGGCACTTATACCTTGCGAACAATTTCGATTCGGCGTTTATGCGAAGCGCATTTTACGACGTTAACCTTGTCGTTGTTGAAGGTTTCACCGTCCTTTCTGAAGCCAATACCAGGATTTTAACACGCATCGCCGAAATGCCTAAGATAGAGATGTGGTTTCGTACCGATTATGTGCAAGAGAATCAGGCACTCTATCAAAATGTCGGTGACCTCGTCTCACAATTTACAGACGCGGGAGTCACTATCGATCCTGACTATGAACGGGACCCTGATCGCCACAAATATTTCGCCGAAAACCTATTTCGCACCGAAAACAGCAACGCACATTTGGGAGCCGATCCGAAGACAACATCTCAAATTAAAATGATGAGACCCGCCGATAGGTCCGATGAAGTAGAACAGATTGCGTCTCTGATTCAAAAACGGGTCTCAGAAGGGCACTGCAAGCTCAGTGACATCTGTGTCGCCTACTACAATATCAGACAGTATCAACAGCGCATTGCAGAAACCTTTCCCGCTTATGGTATCCCCTATTCACTCATAGAGAACGCACCGATAACAAAATCAGAAGTCATCAAATCAATCTTTTCTCGCCTCTCCTCAGATCGCACCGCTTTAGGCAAAACCTATTTCTCTGATGTTGAACCAGCATTAGATACAAGTAGATTCCACCCTAATGCGTTTCAGGAATATGTTGACACGTTACTCAAAAAAGGAGGGGTCGTTCAACGCATTTTAAACCCGATGCTTGGAAAAAACAGCGAAATCGTTGAAGGCGAGGTAGAAGCGTACCGCCAATTCCAGAGGATCGTTCCTGAACTTTGTAACGTCCTTAGATCGGAGAGTGATAGATCATATCCGCTGAGTGAATATATTGACAAACTCCTCCGTATTGCAAGACATACAAACTATCGCAACACAGCATCAACAAAGGGAGAAACTGTCAAGATTGTATCGCTCGGTGAACTCAGAAGCAGGGCGTTCAATACCGTCTTTTTAGGTGATTTTGTGGAAAGCAGATTTCCAGCAAACTATCGCCCCGATCCACTACTCCCAGAAGTCCCATATCGCGACGAAGAGGAACTCCTACGCGATAACCGTTTTCTGTTCTATCGGGTCCTCAAGTCTTTCCGAGATCGACTCTACCTTCTTATACCGAAGCGTGAAGGCGAAGCAGATCTGATTCCGTCTCCGTTTCTTAGACAATTAAAGGCGATTACCAACGTTGAGGCAATCAAGCCTGCGAATCCTACACACGGCAGTGTCCCTGGCTTCCTCAGTACGTACGGAAACCATGTATGGACAGCAGAGACACCTTCCGATGGGGAATTTCCCATTAACCTTATGAACATGCGTTCCTTAATAAAGCATGTTGTAAGAGTTGAGAAAAGCCGTGAAAAAACACACGAACATCTTACCTATGAAGGCGTGTTAACAGCAGGACAACTTTCTGATGTAAGCCGAAATCAGTTGCAACGTCTCCACAACAAACCCTATTCTGTCACAGAATTAGAAACTTACGCCAAATGTCCGTTTCAGTACTTTGTCAATAATGTTTTGAAGTTCCGTGTTGAAGAGGAAGAAACTGAAGATGAGTTATCAAGCTTGGAAAAAGGATCACTCCTTCACAAAATTCTCTTTACATTCTTCTATAATCGTAGAGAGCAAAGATACCCATCTATTCTACAATGTGCAGACGATGACTTTGAAAAAGCGAAATGCCAATTGAATGAAATTTTACAGAATGCCGCTGAAGAACGCCGCGGAGAGCGAAACGAGCCACCTATTGGCTCGAACAATCTCTTTTGGCAAACCGATATAGCGAAGCTTCGCGTTGCCCTACACAAATGGCTTGAAGCAAAACGCACCTGCAATCTGTCTGTTACCCCATGTTATTTTGAAGTGAGTTTTGGACAAGAACGTGAACCAAAAGATCCTGAACTCAGTTGCACGACTCCGATCCCTATCGGCAACGTGTGCATGACCGGCAGAATAGATCGCATTGATATTGGCAACGGTGCTTTTAATGTTATCGACTACAAGACCGGTAGTTCTACAATTAGAATGCCCGAAATACTGAGTGGTCAGAGCCTCCAACTCCCAGTTTATCTACAAATCGCGAAAGAATTATTGGAAAGCAACGGCGTAAGCGGATTAAATCCTGCGGCAGGTCTCTATTATAAAATTAGGCTTAACCAATTCACAAGTGAACTCGGCATCGGAAATCAATCTTTAAACGGGACTGCTTTCCAAAATTATAACGGTACAGATTGGAGATCGGTTAGTTCAAGAAACGGTCAGTTGTTAGAGGATAACTGTTTTGATATGATACTCGCGCGTGTCAGCGGCTACGTACAACAGTACGTTGACAGTATCTCTGATGGCAATTTTCCGCTCATTACACGTGTCGAAACATTTGTAGATTCAGAAGCAGAAGGCGATACCCCTATCACGCCTCGCAACAAGACGGCACCCTGCAGCTACTGCGACTATAAACGTATCTGCCGAGTCGGCGCAGTTTCTGAGGGAAGTCAATCGGAAGAGTAGTCCTTCTGTTTCTGACCTTCGCTGGTGAAATTTGAAACCTTGCTTTAGAGAAAAAACTTGCACACTTCTAACAATTCTGCTATACTTTCTTAGATTTTTTAAGTATATTGCTTGCACGCCCATAACGCGTAAAATTTGCAAGCGCAGCTAAAAAAATAAACAGGAGGCTATTTTTAAATGGCACATACATTACCAGCGCTCCCGTATGCGCACGATGCTTTGGAACCTCACATTGACACACAAACAATGGAAATCCATCACGGCAAACACCATCAAGGCTACGTTAACAACCTCAACGCGGCTTTAGAAGGGCTTGGTGCGCTCGCCGACATGGATATTCACGAATTGCTTGGCAATCTTAACCAGGTTCCAGAAGATAAACGCCAAGCTGTCATCAATAACGGTGGCGGACATGCCAATCATTCACTCTTCTGGTCTATCATGAGTCCCAACGGCGGCGAACCCGGCGGCGAAATCGCTGCAGCGATAACCGCCACCTTCGGATCACTTGAAGCCGCGAAAGAGCAGTTTACGACTGCAGCAACGACACGTTTCGGATCCGGGTGGGCATGGCTCGTCCTCGGCGACGATGGCTTGGAAATCTATTCCACCGCAAATCAAGACAGCCCAATTATGCAGGGGCATACCCCGCTCCTCGGCATTGATGTCTGGGAACACGCATACTATCTGAAATATCAGAATCTGCGTCCAGCGTATGTTGAAGCGTGGACAAACGTCATCAACTGGACCCGTGTTAACGAACTCTACGTGGCGAATGCCTAACTGTCCATAACAACTTTCAGGTGTGGTAAGGGTAGGCTTCAAACCTACCCTCTACTTCCTAAATGTCTGAGCATAACAGACTGCTGCATTATTTTTTGACATTTCACGCTAAATGTGTTATACTTAAAGGGTGAATATAATTCTTTCAGCATGACCGTGAAACTTACTAAAACGGTGTGCGTAATTAACATCTAAATAGATTACCCAAAAAAGCGTTGAAGGGGAGGAGTAAGTCGCCCGGACTTGCAAGAGATGGAGACTCATCGGCTGAAAGGTTTCCTCAAGTTTCCTCGACTGAAGGTCGCCCCGGAGCTGCTCATCTGAACAATAAGTAGGATGAGTCGGCGTGATGCCCGTTATCGCATCCCAAAGAGTGCTCTTTCGCATAAGAGAAAGAGAATTGGAGTGGTACCACGGTAAGGTCAGTCAAAATGTCCTTCTCGTCTCCAAAGATGGAACGAGAGGGCTTTTTTAATTTCATTGCTTTGACCTATGTCCCTATTGCCCATTTCTCTCCGTATCGAAAAATGGGTATCTGCTACGGTCTTTGTGAGTCTTTTGATCAGTACGTTTTTAGAATCGCTACTGAGTCACGAAAGGGTATTATCAACCTGAACCAAAACCCGTTTTGGACAACGGACAAAACGGTCAAAAACCTAATCTAAAAAAAAGGAAATTGGCATGGAACTTTCAGGAGCACAAATCCTGGTTGATGGTCTCAAGCGGGAAGGTGTCGAATATATCTTCGGTGTCAACGGTGGCGCAGCGATGCCGATTTTCGATGCTCTATACGGCGAGACCGAAATCAAATTGATCCCGATGCGGCATGAACAAGGTGCCTCCCACGCTGCTGATGGCTACGCGCGCGCCACAGGGAAAGTCGGTGTCGCACTCGCGACCTCCGGCCCCGGCGCGACCAACCTCGTTACCGGTATTGCAACCGCCTATATGGATTCCATTCCGATGGTCGCAATCACTGGACAGGTCTTCACCCACTATATCGGCAGTGATGCCTTCCAAGAATGTGATGTTATCGGCGTAACACGACCGATCTGTAAACACAGCTACCTTATCAAAGATTGTGAGGAGATCGCAGATGTTGTCGCTGAAGCGTTTCACATCGCGAAAACCGGGAAACCGGGGCCCGTAATTATTGACATCGCCAAAGATGCACAGAACAATGAAACCCTGTTTCAGTATCCAGAAACGGTAGACATCCGCAGCTACAAACCCCAAGTACATGGCGATCCAGGCCAAATTGCGAAGGCGGCAGCACTGATTAAAGCAGCCAAACGCCCTATACTTTACGCCGGGGGCGGCGTAGTCCTTGCGAATGCCAGCGAAGAGCTGCGGCAACTCACCTATAAGACGCAGATTCCCATTACCGTTACCTTGATGGGACTCGGGGCGTTCCCTGAGACGGATCCGTTATCGATGGAGATGCCAGGCATGCACGGCTCCTGTTGCGCAAATTACGCCTTCACCGACGCTGATCTCGTTATCGCTATCGGTGCCAGATTTGACGATCGCGTTACGGGCGACCTCAGCAAATTCGCACCCAACGCCAAAAAGATCCACATCGATATAGACGCGTCTTGTATCGGAAAAAATGTCCCCGTGGATGTCCCGATTGTCGGTGATGCGAAAAACGTACTCACAGAATTGAACAAACAGGTCAGTACAGCAGATATCGACCCATGGCGGAATCAAATTCAGGAGTGGAAAAAGAAGTACCCGTTTGAATACGAACAAAAAGTCGGTAAAGTCATGCCGCAATACGTTATTGAGCAGATCTACGAACACTATAGTGATGCTATCGTCATTGCGGACGTAGGACAACACCAGATGTGGGCGGCGCAGTACTTCAAATTCACGGAACCTCGACAGTGGCTTAATTCCGGCGGGCTCGGTACGATGGGCTTCAGTCTGCCTGCCGCTATCGGTGCACAACTCGGCTGTCCAGACAAAACCGTCGTCAATATTAACGGGGACGGGTCCTATATTATGACAATCCAAGAATTAGTGCCAGCGGTTACAATGAAGCTGCCGCTGAAAATCTTTATCATCAACAATATGTACTTGGGAATGGTGCGTCAGTGGCAGGAATTGTTCCTCGACAAACGCTATTCCGCTGTCGATTATCATGACAACCCCGATTTCGCCTTACTCGCACAAGCATTCGGTGCCACAGGTTTGCGAGTTGAACACACCGAGGATGTTGCGCCCGCATTGCTGAAGGCAAAAGGCATTACTGACGGCCCCGTCGTCATCGACTTCATCGTTGATGAAGAAGAAAACGTATTCCCTATGGTCCCTGCTGGTGCCGGGCTCGGAGATGTTATTCGCGGGTTATCTTAACGGTTTTTAGGGTTAACTGTTGTGGGCACTGCTTCATTCCATTGCACAGTAGTTTCTGGTGAAGAATGAGCCCTTAAATCAAAAACGGAGTCCGTAATGGAATAGAGGTGTTTTTGCTTGGGCGTTTCTTCAGATATACGGAAAAGCACGTTGGTAGCCCAAATCCTCCTGACCGAACCGCAAGGTAAAATTAAAAAATGAATCCAGAAAAACGACACATCTTTTCTGTTTTAGTCGAGAACCGATTTGGTGTCCTCGCTCGCGTCGCAGGACTGTTTAGCGGGCGCGGCTTTAATATTGACAGTCTCAACGTCGCTGAGACGCATGACAAAAGCATTTCGCAGATAACCCTTGTCACACACGGCGATGCCCAAATTATTGAACAGATCTACCACCATCTAAATAGACTCATTGATGTCATTGAGGTAACGGATCTCTCCACTGCTGGAACGCATGTTGAGCGGGAACTTGTGCTCATTAAGATTGCTACCGATGATCCTCAAAAACGTACCGAGATTCTACAAGTTGCGGAAGTCTTCCGCGGGCGGGTTATAGATATGAAACCTGCCTCCATTGTCCTCGAAATTACGGGTGATGAGGGTAAATTGAAAGCAGCAATTGATATTTTTAATACGTACGGTATCCTTGAATTAGCACGCACCGGCAAAATAGCGATGTTACGCGGTGCCGAGACATAATTTTTTAACGAACTTCAAGGAAATTCAAAAATTCCGCACGCGCTTTTGTTGTGTGTTTACACACATTGGTTAATAAGCAACACGCAGAGTTGGATATACGGAAGGAAGCCCTCAGGCTAAAACCTTCCGAAACGAACCGCAAGGAAAATTAAAAGAATGGCAACAATTTATTACGATAGTGATGCTAATTTTGATTTATTGAAAGAACGGACCGTCGCCGTCGTCGGTTATGGCGCGCAGGGACGTGCACAATCGCTAAATCTCAAAGACAGCGGCGCAAATGTTGTTGTCGCTCTATACGAAGGCAGCCGTTCGAAAGCCCGCGCAGAAGCAGAAGGCTTGACCGTCAAGAACGTTGAAGAAGCCGCATCGATGGCGGATATCGTCCAGGTACTCATACCTGACGAACGGCACGCAGCTGTATATCGCGACCAGATCGCCCCAAACATGGAGGCAGGCAATATGCTCCTCGTCTCACACGGGTTCAGCGTCCATTTCGGACAGATTGTACCCGCCAGCGATATTGATGTCGCAATGATTGCGCCGAAGGGGCCCGGCTCGCTCGTTCGTGAAGTGTTTGAAGGTGGGGGCGGAGTTCCCTGCCTCATCGCTATCCATCAAGACACTACAGGTCTCGCTCGCGATGTCGCACTCGCTTATGCAAGAGGTATCGGCGGCACACGTGCTGGTGTCATCGAAACAACCTTCCGTGAAGAGACGGAAACCGATCTCTTTGGTGAGCAAGCTGTGCTATGTGGCGGCACCGCCGCACTCATCAAAGCTGCTTTTGATACGCTCGTTGAAGCCGGTTATCAACCAGAGATGGCCTATTTTGAATGTCTCCACGAATTGAAATTGATTGTTGACTTGATCTACACCGGCGGGTTAAGCAAAATGCGCAATGATGTCAGCAATACCGCCGAATACGGCGATCTAACACGGGGGCCGCAGCTCATTGATGGCAGCGTTCGCGACAAGATGCGCCAAATCTTGAAAGACGTTCAGGGCGGTGTTTTCGCACGAGAGTGGGTCCTTGAAAATGAGGCGAATCAACCCGTTCTCGGCGCGCTCCGTCGGCAGGAAGCGGAACATCAAATAGAAGAGGTCGGGAAAAACCTACGTAGCATGATGAGTTGGCTCGACGAGTAGGCTGCCCTTAAAAATAGTCGTAGGCACACGCTGTGTGCTAGCACATGAGGAGGGCAGCCGTGAAATTCAGAAACAAGATAGACAGAAATCGCCGATGTCCCGTTTATCCACCGCATCACACTCTCGGATTGATCAAGAGAAACGTCCACCGCAGCCCTTTCCTCATCGTTGCTTCCACCCGTGGTGAAAACGGCAAACTCGGCGAATGGCACAGTCCCGGTTCCCTCTAATGCAATGAACTCTCTGATACGCCACGGTTTCAAGTCGATATGAAAATCGGCTCGAACCAAGTTATTACTGGATTCAAGCCGATTTAGAAATGTCCAATATTCGCGCTTATCGGGCGTTTTTGATGCGTCCCCAGGTCGTTGCGAGCTTGGATTTAGGCTCTACCGGGTAACTATCATCACCGAAGAACTCAATTTCGCCGATTTGAAAATACGCCCCAGCCGGGTTCGATGCGGTGTCAAAAGTAACGTGCCGGAAAAACCGGTACCCGACTTTTTGGACTTCGTAATCTTCACCTGCCTCAAAAAGGACGACTTGCAGTCGTTGATCCCAGAAGCTATCGCCGTCGTGAGCAAAGATAGTCTCAAAATCATCGCCATCGATCGAGCCTTGCACTTCCCACACGGTAGGATCCCTTGCAGGCACATCGTTCGCTGAAGATACGGTAAAGTGAGTCAATGCGTACGGCTCTTCAAACTCAGCGGTCACGTGCAGACCTTCATCCGGAATGCCGCCGCCACGTCCGCAGCACCACTTGTCATTGCTGGGGCCAAGGCGGTTATCGAAGACGTTAAACGCGAATTCGCCGCCAGCGAATCCGGGCTCATCGTTGGCTGTGAAAATGGCGTTGTAACCGTCATCTGA
>RKRO01000133.1 GCA_007571355.1 Candidatus Poribacteria bacterium
GCTGCAGTCAAAATTGCGTCTGTCCTGAACCAATTAAAGCACAGCCATACATGACAAGAGATTTATTCAAACATTTGGAGAAAACTGCCTGATGAACATTACGAACCAACACTTTCTTAAAGACAGCGAACTGGAGACGAAACAAATTACAGCCGACGCGCTCGGCGAAGGTAAACTTATTGAAGGTAACACCCTCAACGTTCTCGCGAAGATAGACGATGATGCCGTCAATGTCGGCGTGACTTCACCACCCTATAATAAACAAGAGAAGCAAAAAGGTTGGCTCGTTAAAAACGTGGTCTACGATACCTACAAAGACGCTGTGCCTGAACCCGAGTATCAGCAAAATCAAGTCAATGTCCTCAATGAAATGTATCGTATCACCGCACCAGGCGGTTCATTTTTCTACAATCATAAAACTCGATGGCACAGAGGCAACATGTTTCATCCTATGGACTGGTTACGGAAAACAGAATGGACAGTAAAGCAGGAAATTATATGGGACAGAGTCCTCGCAGCAAACATAAGAGGTTGGCGGTTCTGGCAAGTAGAGGAACGCATTTATTGGTTATATAAGCCGATAGGCAATGCTCTGATCGGTAAGGAATTGAGGTCTTGTGATGCGAAACTGACATCTATATGGCGCGGCGCACCCGAAGATGGAAGGAAGAACCCGCATCCTGCACCCTTTCCGCTCTGGCTACCCGCCCGTGTAATTATATCTATCTTGGAAACGGAGACACCAGGGGTTGTGATAGACCCATACATCGGCAGCGGCACGACTGCCGTCGCCGCAAAACTTTTAGGACACAAATACATAGGCATTGACAGAAGCGAAACATATCTGAAAATGACAAGTGACAGATTAGAGAACGCCCCCAGTGAAATGCCGAAAATCCAAGCGGAGCTCGCCTTGCATAAAGTAGAGATAACCGCTCAGGAACGCAGATCAAAAGGCATGAATATGGGCAAATATCGTCCCACAGATAACGAAAGGCAAGAAACCCTTTTTGAGAATTCTGGATAACGGATGAACAAGAAAACGCTCGATCATCTGCTCATCGCGCTCACAGTCTTATGTGATCTCTGTTTCGTCGCTACCGCAATCGTCGTAGCATACTGGGTCCGGTTTGAATCCGGTTGGACACCTGAAGCCCTCGCGTTTCACAAAGGCAGCACCCCACCCCTCGACGACTATTTCCGACTCATCCCCCTGATGGCGATTGTCTGGTTGATGACACTGAAGGCATTAAAGCTCTATCGTCCGGAAAACAACGCATCCCTTTCAGCATTTTGGACACTCTGCAAAGCCGCTGGTACCGCGCTCATTGCCACATTAGCTGCACTCTTCTTCATCTATCACCACGATGCTTACTCACGTTGGGTCATGCTGCTCGCCTCCGGGTTCAGTCTCGTCTGGCTGTTTTTGGGACGACTCGTCCTGCACCGTTTTCGTCAGGCGATTCACGCCCAAGGGGTCGGGGTCAGCCGAGTCGCACTCATCGGTTATGATGCCCGCACGAAACACCTTATGAATGCCTTAAAAACGAAACCGAATGGCGGCTACGAACTGATCGGTATAATCACCGAAACAGCAGATGCCGACACTTCGGACACCCCATACCTCGGTGAAAGTCGAGATATACTTAAGATTGTCCAAAAGCATCAACTCGACACGCTCTTCATCTCATCACCGACAGTGCCAAACGAGAATATCCTCCAAATCCTCCACGCCTGTGAAGGCGTACCCGTCCAAATCAACGTCCTACCCGAACTCTCCGAATTTATCAAAGGCGGCACAGCGATCACCTTTTTCGAGGGGATCCCGATCTTGCAATTGCAAGAGACACCCATGCAAGGAGCACACGGTATCCTCAAACGTTTTATAGACATCCTTTTCAGCCTGTTTGCATTGATAGTGCTGAGTCCGCTGATGTTAGCCATCGCACTGGCGATCCGACTGACTTCACCCGGCAAGGTAATCTTTCGGCAGGAACGCGTCGGCAGAGCAGGCAAACGGTTCAAGATTTACAAATTCCGTTCTATGCGTGCCGATGCCGAAGAGAAAGTCGGGCATGTCTGGGCAAAAGATGCCGATCCGCGGGAAACACCTCTCGGCAAATTTCTCAGACGCTGGAGCCTCGACGAATTGCCGCAATTCTTTAACGTCCTCAAGGGCGATATGAGCCTCGTTGGCCCCCGTCCAGAGATGTCCGGGCTCATTGACACGTTCACCGAGGCCATCCCCCACTATCTCGCTCGGCAACGCGTCAAATCCGGTATGACCGGCTGGGCACAAGTCAATGGTTTACGCGGCAACACCTCGCTTGAAGATCGGATCGTTTATGATAGGTATTATATCGACAATTGGTCTCTCGCCTTGGATATTAAAATCATTTTGAAAACATTATGGGCAATCAAAAAAGGGTAACGCGAACAGTTGCCGGAAACAGACACCCATACCTTCGCCAAACTACCCGCCTAACTTGAGGCATCTTCTCTTGAGAACTGAAGGGTTCTTGGGGAAGTTAATAGACTTGACGAAATGACCCAAATTTGATAACATATTGTCTGAGCGGGAGAGATGCCCCAGTTCTTAACATCTTTTCACAAAATCTTTTAAATTGTTCTGAAAGGATATCCTCTTTTCTGCTTTATGCCATCAAAAAACAAAAATGTTCAAACTATTGTAAGATTATAGCGTAAATTGTTCCTTTGGGAGGTTATATGTTTAAAAGACACCTCGGATGTGGCATCGTTTTCTTGCTACAAACGCTCGGCATAATTCTCGGTCTTCACTTTAGTAGTGAAACAGTATCGGCTCAGGAATCTACCGAAACTTTCACGCTTGCCCATGGCATTAACCATGCCTTGAGCAACAGCCGTGAATTTCAAGTTGCGCAGAAAGATGTCGAGCTTGCCGCAGAGAAAGTCAAGGAAGCCCGCGCCGCGTTACTCCCACAACTGACGTTAGATGCAAGTTATACGTTCAACGGGGACCTATCAACGATTGTGTTAGATTCAGATTTTCTGCAGTTTCTCGAAAACCCCATGCCTCAAGACAGTTCCGCAGGTGAAGTAACAGATCAAATTGGCACGGAACCGATCGAAATCGAACTGGGGGCAGCACACAATTTTCAGGGACAAGCAAGCATCGTGTACCCGCTGTTTACGTGGGGAAAACTCGGCAACATTTACCGGCAGGCAGTCTTAGCGGAGCAGGCAGCTCGGAGAACGTTGGAAGCAATTCAACTTGATGTTGAACTCAGCGTCCGCCAAGCGTTTCATGCGATCCTCTTGTCGGAGGCTTTCGTTGAGGTATCCGAGCAATCGCTTGTCCAAGTTGAAAGACGCTACAAACTCGCACAAGATCAGAAAGCCGCAGGCATCACCACACGACTGGAAGTCATCCGAGCCAACGTTCAAGTCGTCAATACACGCTCTCAGTTGATTCAAGCCCAGAATCAGCACAAACTCGCCACAGAAAACTTTAAACTGACACTTGGACTCCCGCTTGACCAGGCCATCTTGATCGAAGGCGAACTGCACGCTGAACACAGACAAGTAGACATTGAGCAAGCCATTAGGACAGCACTTGAGCACCGGCCTGAAATCCATCACATCGAAATTCAAGAGCAGATCAGCGAAAAGCACATTAAGGTTGCTAAAGCTGGAAATAAGCCAACGTTCTCTACGTTTGGCAACTACTCGTTCAATGACAGCGAGCGTCAAATGTTCGGAACCGCTTGGAGTCTTGGCGTTACGATTCAAATCCCAATTTTCGATGGATTCGCGAACCGAGCACAAGTGAACCAAGCGCGTATCAATCTCGATCAGGTTCGGACAAACAAAGACAAGATCCTTGACGGTATTAAACTTGAGACCAAAGCCGCTATTTTCGACCTTCAAGCCGCACAAAAATTGATCGAGGCACAAGAGGGTATTGTTGAACAAGCAGCGGAAGCACTACGCATTGCGAACGCACAACATGAAACAGGTTTAATCACAGGCGTTGAATTAACAGATATTGAGCTATCCCACACACAAGCACAAGTCAATCGGCTGCAAGCTATTCATGACTACATCGTTGCCGTCGCGCGGGTAGAACGCGCAATTGGGACCAGACTTGAATAACAGATTAGAACCTACACACTCTCTATTGCAAGCGGGATTTGTAACCCCGCAGACTCACGTATTCCTATAATTTCCTAAAAAAAATACGTAAGCCCTACAGATGTCAGGAGGAAACAAGTGAAACATAGCAGATTTCAATACTTTATCTTACTATTGTGTTTGGTGTTAGGTGGGTTAAGTTCGGATTACGCCTACACACAAGAAGCACTAAAGCCCATGCCCGTCAAAGTTGCCACACCTCAATGGGGTAAGATTGAACGGAAAATCACTTATACGGGGAACCTGGAAGCCGATGCGATGGTCAATATTTTCGCCAATATCCCAGGGAAACTGACGGTGTTGAAGGTCAATGAAGGCGATCAAGTCAATAAAGGAGACGTTCTTGCACAGACAGACTCGCGCGAACTACGCCTCACATTGAAACAAGCACAAGCTGCCCTAAAAGCGGTAGAAGCCCAATTGTTAACAATCAAGGCGACTGCACAAATCAAAATCGAAGTTCAGGCAGAGACGGCTCAAGCCTCGTTTGATGCAGCGAAAGCGCAGTTGGCGCAGGCACAGGCATTGGCGCAAGCACAAGAGACATCTCAGTTTAAACAAGCAACCGCCGCTGTCACAATCGCCAAAGCTAGCTTAACAAAGGCTCTCAAAGGCGCGAGAAGTCAGGAAATCCAACAAGCAAAATCCGCCGTTTCCGGCGCAAAGGCAGCGTTGGATAACGCACGTATGGACTTTGAGCGAGCCCAGCAACTCCATCAAAAAGAAGCAATTAGCGACCAGGATTTGGACAATGCCAAAGCACAACACGAAAACGCCAAAGCACAACA
>RKRO01000096.1 GCA_007571355.1 Candidatus Poribacteria bacterium
GTGTTTCTTCTAGGGGGGTTGTCTTCCTAAAAGCATGCATTGATTTTCAGATGTTACGATAATTCTAAAATCGGAGGGAATAGATGGCAAAGCAAAAAAAATTAGGTATGAACAAGTATCAACGGAAAGCACACAAACGCGGTGAAGATCGCTTGCGCGGCGATGAGGTAGCATACTACCTGTCGCTCGCCTATTCTTCCAACGCGGATGACCGCGTCGAGGCAATGGACAACCTCTGTCCCTGTCATGTCCGGAAAAGTATTGACAAAGTTTGGGTGGCACTCTACAGAGGTTTGGTTGACCCCGACTTGCGCGTCCGCAAGGCCGCATGGCATACACTCGACGACGGCGGAAATCCAAACGATCCGAGGTTACAACCCCTCCTTGAGAAAATCGCCAAGGAAGAAACCGACCCCAAATTACGGCAACGCGCCCTTGACCTGATCGCTGCAACCCGAAAAGTAGAAGAGCAGAAGGAGATGCTGTTGGCACAAAAGGCACACACCTTCTCCGGACGCTGCGATTGGTGCGGCGATACAAACGTCCAAGTCAGCTACGATTACGAAACGGAGTTTGAGACGAACGGCACCAAACGTTTCGCTTTGGTCTGTGAAACGTGTGAAGTGTAATATAGTAAAGTCAATAATTATCGAAACACATCCGATAGAAACGAGGTGCCTCTGATTCCCCCCTGATAAGGGGGGGGAGGGGGGTTGTGTTCCGAAAAGTGCGCATTTGTTTTTAGATGTTACGATAGCACCCCCGCGCAAGAACCCTAAGCCGCTGCCGATAAAAAAAATGAAGAAGAATCGATGTGAATACGACAAAACAATCAAATGCATCCTTCACTTTGAAAAAGGTGAGGGAAATTCAGCTTGGATGCAACAGACGCGACGGCATCCTGCTAAAGTGAGTTTTATATGATTCCTGACGATGTGTACGTACACCAAACAGTGGAAGGAGATGCCGAGGCATTCAACGAGCTCGTCAATCGGCATCATTCAAAGATTTATAGGCTTGCATATCGGATGCTCGGTAATCCCGATGATGCCGCCGATGCGACACAAGAAACTTTTTTAGAAGCATACAAATCCGTTAAATCGTTCCAATTTCAATCACAGTTCGGAACGTGGTTGTATCGTATCGGCATTAATACGTGCCAGCAGTATATCCGTAAATCGCAATCCAATGAACGAAAATTGGCAGCTTACACCAGAGAAGCGGAAATCCATAGGCCCGCTCCTGATAACGACTCGCCTGAGCGTACGCTCCTTAAAACTGAACAGAGCGAGATCATTCAAGGGGCTATTGATCGGTTGCCCCCGAAGCAACGCGAAGTTGTCACGCTCTACTATATGCAACACCTGAAATATCGAGAGATTGCGGAGATATTAGCGTGTTCGGAAGGCACAGTCGCTTCACGGTTGAATCAAGCACTGAAGAATCTTAAGCGGAAATTGAGCAAATATTATCTTTAAAAAGGAGGCGTTTTATTAATGAATTGCGAACAGACTCTTAACAATCTGCCGCACTTAAGCGTAGCGGAAAATGCAAACGTAACAGACGCTGTTGCTGACGGCGTGTCGCGGCGCGCGATTTTAGAACACCTTCGTACCTGTCAAGACTGCCAAAGGGAATACGAGGCATTATGGAACACGGCGAGTATGCTTGAGAACGTAGATGAACCGGCAGTTCCACCAGCGTTAGCCGGTAACATCCAGCAATGCATCCGAGAATACCACCAGCAGCGCCAACTGGCGTTCTTCGCAAATCCGGTGGCGTGGTGCCTCGATCGGTTACGGTTGGATATTTCACCGCGGCTTGTTAATGCTACCACATTGCTTTTTTTTCTCATCGCTTCCGGTTTTATCATGAAAACCGCATTCTTTACGAATCCACCCGAACCCGAATCCGGGCTCATCGCGATGAAAAAGACGGTGCTCCAGAACATCAAAATCTCCACGTCTCCGTGGGCAGGACTCAAAGATGTTGAAACCTCAACAGAAAATGGACGCATGTCACCGAGCTCGGTTATTACTCCGGAAAAAGAGTCCAACCACTTCTTGAGTCCGACGAACATTGGATCGAAAGTGTGGCATACCGATTATGCCGATGCCAACGGACAGACAGGCCAAACGAGTGTCCCTGGATACGCACAAGACGCGGCAAGCGAAAAGTTGACTGTGTTCTGGAATCAGATTAAAACAGAACTGTAGTGCATCTTTTATCGTAAAGCCCATCAGGATTGTGAAACCCATCACACCGAATCGATCCCTCTTCTTCCCCCCTGATAAGGGGGTGTTTTTGCTGGGGTGTTTCTTCGTGGGGTTTATGGGTTTAGCAACCAGTTCCCCGCTGAGAAGGGGGGTTAGGGGGGTTGTGTGTGCCTGCTATTCTGCTTCCGCCTGATAAGGGTGGTGTTTTTGCTGGGGTGTTTCTTCAAGGGGGGTTGGGTTTCTAAAAATCTCCGCTTTTCGGGGCATCTCTTGCTTTTTTGCTGAAGTTGCGTCTGTTTGGGAAACCGCTCATATTTTTGTCAAACTGGCGTTATCAAAATCAAAAAGGATTGACACACAATCATTTTTTGTGTATAATTGCGCAAAACAAATCTATGGGTAACGCAAAAGAATGGCATCCGAACAAAACACATCTCATCAAAAACCGCTTCTGGAGATTTCCGGTTTAAAGACAGTCTTCCCAACAGACGACGGCATCGTGAACGCCGTGAACGATGTCAGTTTTTCTATTGCACGCGGGCAGACCGTAGGGGTTGTCGGGGAAAGCGGGTGTGGAAAAAGTATCACCGGACTTTCGCTGCTCCAACTCGTACCATCGCCGGGCAGAATTGAAGCGGGTGAAATTCTATTTCATCGCAACGGCGATGACGAACCGTTGGATATTGCACAAGTGCCGCCGAAAAGTGAATGGATACGCCAGATCCGAGGCAACGAAATTGCCATCATTTTTCAAGAGCCGATGACTTCGCTGAATCCGGTTTATACCGTTGGAAACCAGATCGCCGAAGCCGTTGCTTTACACCAACAGGTCAATAAAAAAACAGCACACGAACGTGCGATTGAAATGCTCGAACGCGTCGGGATTCCCGCACCAGCGCAACGCGTTGATGAATATCCGCACCAACTCTCCGGAGGTATGCGCCAACGCGTCATGATCGCAATGGCACTCTGCTGTTCACCTGCACTGCTCATCGCTGACGAACCGACAACTGCACTTGATGTAACCATCCAAGCGCAGGTACTCGGACTCATGCAAGAACTCCAAGCAGAAATGGGGATGGCAATTATGCTTATCACACACGACCTCGGCGTGATCGCGGACCTCGCTGATGAGGTGGTCGTCATGTACGCCGGACGAGTCGTTGAAAGAGGGAGCGTTGATAACATCTTCTATAAACCGTTGCATCCGTACACACAAGGCCTGCTCAGGTCTATTCCTGTTCTCGGTAGAACGGTGCAGAAAACCTTACCCTCTATACCGGGGACAGTGCCACACCCGCTGGCACTGCCAATGGGGTGTTCGTTTCAACCGCGCTGTCCTGAACGGATGCCCAAATGCGACCAGATGCCCGAACTTGAGATAACGAGTGATGGCACGCACGCCGTGCGATGCTGGCTGCATACAGATAACCAACAACTGACAACTGACGACTCCTAAAAAATGGAAAAACTACTTCAGGTGAACAACCTCCGAAAATACTTCCCGATCCAGAAAGGGATCTTTCAACGCACCGTCGGCTATGTAAAAGCGGTGGATGGGATTAGTTTCGATGTGCAACGCGGCGAAACGCTTGGACTCGTCGGTGAAAGCGGCTGTGGAAAAACAACTGCTGGACGATGCCTCCTCCGATTAATACCGGCAACAAGCGGCAGTTTCATCTTCGGTGAAGAACAAGTGGATTTGGCGACATTGACGCACCGCGAAATGCAACCTTTTCGGAAACGCATCCAAATGATCTTCCAAGACCCACACGCTTCCCTTAACCCACGCATGACCGTAGCAGATATCGTCGGGGAACCAATGCGTGTCAATCGCACCGAAAAAGGCGCAGCACTTCAAGATCGGATCGTGGAATTACTTGAATCTGTCGGCCTGCGAGCACAGGATATGCGCCGGTATCCACACGCTTTTAGCGGGGGACAACGCCAACGCATCGGAATCGCACGAGCGTTAGCACTCCAACCAGAACTTATCGTCGCCGATGAACCAGTCTCAGCGTTAGATGTCTCAGTACAAGCGCAGATTCTTAACTTGCTGGCAGAACTTCGCGAACAATTCACGCTCTCTTACATCTTTATCGCACACGACTTGAGCGTCGTAGAACACATCAGCGACCGCGTCGCAGTCATGTACCTCGGCAAAATTGTAGAGATCAGCGATGCCGAAACGCTCTATCAGTCGCCCAAGCATCCGTATACAGAGGCGTTAATATCCGCTGTACCCCTCCCAGATCCGAAGGCGCAGCGGAAACGGGAGCATATCCGACTTGAAGGCGACGTGCCCGACCCATCAAACCCACCAGCAGGCTGCTACTTTCACCCGCGATGCCGCTACGCAACCGACATCTGTAGACAGGAGACACCAGAACTTCAAGAGGTCAAACCAGGCGTTCAGGTGGCTTGTCACCTCAGTGATACGTTGACGTTACAGGGGGTATAGCAATGTTAAAGCAAAGGATATCTCCAGATAAACTCTCGGCATGCAGAAAACGGCTGGAAACCGTGTGGAAAAGCCGCGTGATAGACGAAGGATTGCTCCATCAGGCGTGGCACACCGCACATGAAGTCGCAGCACTCCTCTATGAACAATTCAACGCAAGCCAAGTCTTCGTGTTCGGCTCCCTCACAGAGCCGATGGGGTTCACAGAAGGATCGGATATTGATATCGCTGTGTCTGGTCTCTCCAACGATGCCTACGA
>RKRO01000206.1 GCA_007571355.1 Candidatus Poribacteria bacterium
TTCTGATATAACAAGATAGGAAGATACTTATAATCTAACGACTTTTGCGTAAATCGTCGCGCATAAAAACACAGAAAAGGAACTCGTGAAAAATCTCTATTTTCACAAACAATTTATGCAATTAAGCGTATTAGGTGCGTTTTTGGCAACTATCGTTTCATGCAACGGTGAACAACTGCCTCATGTAACGATAGAAACGCAGAAAGGCAACATTATCATAGAACTTTACCCTGAAGCTGCCCCCGCTACAGTGGCAAATTTTGCGAAACTGATAGAGGATGAGTTTTACAACGGTGTAACCTTTCACCGATATGTTCCCGGTTTCGTTATCCAAGGTGGCGACCCGAAGGGAACCGGGAGAGGCGGACCTGGATGGACGATCCCCGGCGAATTTCAAGACCCGGCACTTCGCGACAAAATGCCGCCCCATGAAAAAGGTGTCCTCGCTATGGCACGGACACAGAACCCCGATTCTGCCGGAAGCCAGTTTTATATCTGTCTCACCTCGGATCCGAAAAGGGTTGGACATCTGAACGGCAGCTACACCACCTTTGGGAAGGTCATTGAAGGAATAGAGGTCGCAGAGGCACTCCGCGAACGTGATGTTATGACAAAAGTGACGATTAAGAACTACACGCCGTCAGAGTAAACTCGCGCCCTATACATAAATCATTTGAAAGGACGGTCACCTATATGGAAGAATGGAAACGGCTCGTCAGGGATACTGTCAATACCCCCGAAAAACTCGCTGCTGCATTTGATGTTGACCTTGAAGAGATGCGGCGCATCCACAAAGAATTTCCGATCCGTATCAACCCGTATTATCTCAGCCTCATAGAAAAGCCCGGCGACCCGATCTGGAAGCAGGTCGTTCCGGACCCGAAGGAATTGATTAGCACAGGTGTAGAAGACCCACTCCACGAAGAGGACGATAGCGAGGTACCGAACGTCACGCATCGCTACCCAGACCGAGCCCTCTTTTATGTTAACTATATGTGCCCCATCTACTGCCGTTTCTGTACCCGTAAACGGAAAGTTGGTGACCCGCACTCGATTTCTGAGGGTAACGTCGAAACAGGGCTCGCTTATATCCAAGCACACCCCGAAATCCGTGACGTTATCATCTCTGGCGGCGATCCACTCATGCTAACGGATAAAAAAATTGATAGGATCGTCGGTGGGCTACGAGCGATTGAACACTTGGAAATTATTCGGATCGGCTCGCGTGTCCCCGTGACGCTCCCACAGCGCATCACACCAGAGTTGTGTGCAATTTTAAAGCAGCATCACCCGTTTTATATCAACACGCATTTCAATCATCCGCGCGAGATCACGCCTGAAACGGAAAAAGCGTGCGGCATGCTTGCAGATGCCGGAATACCGCTCGGTAACCAGACCGTTCTTCTCAAAGGCGTAAACGACGATCCTGAGGTCATGGTAGAACTAATGAAAGGGCTGCTGCGCATCCGTGTCAAGCCGTACTATATCTATCAAGCGGACCTCGTTGTCGGTACCGACCATTTTCGGACAGCGGTGAAGACCGGTTTAGAAATTGTTGCAGCATTGCGAGGTCACATATCAGGACTTGGCGTGCCACACTATGTCGTTGATGCGCCCGGTGGCGGTGGAAAAATCGCGTTGATTCCAGACCCCGTTGTGGCTTTCGATGACGAGGAGATTCAACTGCGGAATTACGAAGGCAACGTCTACAGTTATCCGAGTACCCCGTTCTTTGATGAAGATTGGTAACGGAATGGGTCGCTTTTTTGGCACTTATACTAATCTTTCACTTTTTCGAGAAACGGTTTGAGCAGGTCTATCGGGATAGGAAAAACGACGGTCGAGTTTTTCTCGGCACTAACTTCCACCAACGCTTGAAGGAATCGGAGTTGTACTGCAGTCGGGGTTTTGCTGAGGATATCAGCAGCATCGGTTAAAACTTGCGCAGCCTCAAATTCACCTTCGGCGTGTATGACTTTGGCGCGGCGTTCGCGTTCCGCTTCCGCTTGTTGCGCCATAGAGCGCTGCATCTCAACGGGGAGATCTACGTCCTTGATTTCCATCGCCAATACCTCAATACCCCACGGCTCACAATGTTTTTTGACGATATCCTCCAAGTCCTGATTCAGTTTTTCGCGTTCGGAGAGCAGATCGTCGAGTTCCGCACGTCCCAGCACGCTTCGGAGAGTCGTCTGCGCGATTTGAGAAATCGCGAAACCGAAGTCCTCGACTTCAATAACAGCTTTATCTGCTTCGGTTATTCTGAAGTTAAGCACAGCGTTGACGCTCACGGAAACATTGTCCTTTGTAATGACATCTTGCGGCGTAACATCGTTGACAATAAGACGGAGACTCACACGTTGCATCCGCTCAATCCAGAACGGTATCATAAAAACGAGACCGGGCCCGCGGGTTCCGACGAATCTGCCGAGACGGAAGATAACAGCACGTTCATATTCTTTGAGGATCCTCATACTGGTTGTGAGCAGGAGGATACCGACAACGGCAAGCGTGAAATAGAACAGATCAATTTGTGGCATATTTTTAATTTTCCTTGCGGTTCGTTCAGAGAAGTTTGAATATTATAGTGAAATCCGAAAATAAATGCCCACTTTTATGAAGATACCTCCCCCTACCCCCGCAAGCAGGGGGAATCAGATGGGCATCGCTTCGATGTAATGGGTTTCAATCATGATGGGTTTTACGATAAGCGTTGTCCGTACGGTTTTCTGCGAAAACCTTTCAGTACTCAGTTATCAGTTAGAAACCGCCAGTTATTCACTGGGAAGTCGTCCCTCGGTAGTATACCATTGTAATCGGCGTAGAATCTCCTATGCACTGGATTCTCTGGGTGCTGTGGGTGATCTGGGTCGGCTAGCTCCTCGTAGATTATAGTGGATTTCAGCATGAATGAGACACGCGACAGCGGGCGAGGCAACCTTGAAGAAACACCCCATCAAAAACCCCCTACAAGGGTATGGTCTCCACAATCCCTGAAATGTCTCTTTAATTATGGACTTTACGATAAATCCGAAGTGGGCTCTGAAATGGGGTTCTCCATCAAGTGTCCGACACCAAGCGTCCAGTTAGCCTTTGTGTTCTTATGGCGGACCGGGTGGTATTTAAAATCATTATTGGATGCTGGCAGCTTATCATTATACACAAAAAATATGGTGGCTTCATGTAGTCTGAGTGAGCTCCTAAGCCTATCTTCGTCTATGTTAAAGTCGGGAACTTCAGGCTCTTGTTCTTGATTTATTTGCCACTCCATAAGATTAGCTCCTTATCGGGTTGTTCGTGGATACGCTCAAATTTACTATCTGGTGATGTGCGTGTTAAAAGCGTATAAGTGTATTTTCGCCAGCTAGAAGGCATACCCTCTACATGGTAGCTAGCATAAACCAAAATGTCTTCTATGCCATCACCGTTAAAGTCAGCTCGTGCTTTTTCAACCAATCTAAAGCGTTTGCTACCGTTCACTATATCCAACCTATACCGACTTACTTCTTCTAGTCTAAATTCTTTTGCAAGGATCTTATGACGGAATGTTGACGATAGATCTTTCTCGTCTAACGGCACAAGACCTTCGCCTATTATCCACCTACTTACTACCCCATGCCTATCCTCATCTAAGGGGTAAAGATAAGGTGCGAATAACCTAACGGTAAGCAAGTCTAAATTAGTAGCCTCTACATTTATAATAAAACTTTTCTCAGGAGGTTTTGCCCGCTCAAGATAATCCAACAGCCTATCGCGTGCCTTAATATAGGCTAATGTAGTATCAGAATTCGGGGTATGTATAATTCTATAACCATTCTCGAATGCTTTCGTATATTCTCTATAGTTTTGAACCATAATAGTCGGGTTTCTATCTTTAGTCATTGCTATTTGGCTATAACTTTTATCTCTAATTCTAATATCTCCGATTTCATCAGGCGAAACGGATGAGAACTTAATCTGGAGCGGGGTAACAAGTTGTACAGTATATGCTTGCTTATTCCCTTTCGATGCACAGCCAGCGATCAGTAATAAAGCGAGTGTTGTCAAAGTTACGATATTTTTCATGAGAGACTCCTTATCGGTTTTGAAAGTATTATATCACATTATCAAGAAAAATGTCAAAGGGGACGTTGGTTTGGATTCCCAGCTGCAGCGGTGCCGCCGCCGCTGACGGTTTCGCCGCTGGTGCGACCGGCTGGGGGCGGTTGTGTGGCAGGTCTGCGTTGCTTTCTACCTTGACATCGTAGAAGAGTTCGCGAATAGCGAGGTTCATCTCCAGCAACTCGCCTCTCTCTTTATCTTGTAGCAGCGTCTGTGTGTCTATTGTCATGAACTGCTGGACCATAGATGTTTCTATGGTTGCTGCGCGTTGGTGTGCGTGGTCCATCATGCGTGCTTGGAAGCCTTTTTCAGTCAGTGCTGCGCCGAGTGCGGAGTTCTGTAGCACGCCAGATGCTCGGTCTCCTATGCTACACGTGTCAACTTATTTTTGGATGTTATGATAACGCACCTTTGGTGCTATCTGGAAGCGACACCAGTGATGTCCCGAACTTTGTGAAAAAAGGCGCGTTTGCGCGGTGTGTTGATCTGCCACTGCACAGGTACGGATTGGTAGCCGTGGTGGTAATCGTTTTCACCGGGGTCAAAGTACCCCCATGAGGCGTATTGGCTGATAGCAGCGACGCAGTTGTTCAACGGTTTATCGAAATCGAAATGGTCATCCTCGTTGAAAAGGATCGGCATCGGACGGTATCCCGGTACCTCGCGCGTCTGCTGTACCATCTCAATGATACGATTCGGATCACTGACTCCATTTCCATGGACAAGCAAGAAATCCGAAGCACGGACAACATTCTCCAGTGGCACCCTACCCCCGCCATAACTGGTTCCGACGAGGAATCTATTACCGTTTTGGGTTGTCGCTTTTACACGCTCAATCAATTCGTGTACCCGTTGCGGCTGTAGGATTTCATGGGAGTATCTGACGTTGCATTCGTTGTTTACCTCAACGATAACGTTGGTATATTCTTTGTCAAAGAGCCATCCGGTGGCATTGTCCGTTGCCTGTTTGACAGCGTTTTCATCGGTCAGTCGCTGGTCCTGCCCGAAATAGAAATAACCGAGGATAACGACCATACCGAGTTCATCCGCAAAGTCGATAATACGTTCGAGTCGCGAGAGATAGTCCGGGTTGAGACTCCCATCGGTTTCGATACCGGAGTTGTGCCACGGTTGTGCTTTCGAGTAGCCTTCGGGGCTCCCACCTTGGAGATTGATCGTGAACGCCAACACGCCGTGAGCGCGCCACGCTGGCATAGCGGATAGAAATTCGCGGGTATTGCGTTCAGGATCCCAGACACCTGTATCAGGATATTCCCACCTATAGATGGTTTCTGGGTTCCGATCATCAAAGATACCTTGCACCATGCGGGTGTTGATGAGCAACCCTTCGATTTTATTATTTTGATAGAAACGCCCTGGGTAGGTAATTTCGCCGTTAATGTAAAATGCATCGTCAACAATACTAACTGCTGTTTTCATAACTTTTTCCCTTTCTTTTGTACGCCTATCCATATGGATTTCACGGGGCTCTGCATGCAGTCGTGCGGGGCAGTTAACGAGAAATAATCCAGCCAATGCAGTGCTTCCGTTAATTAAAAAATGCCTACGGTTCATGAATTTTTCCACCACACTTACTGAGTCTTCTGTGAAAGTGCCTTAAAATAGCGGCGCAGTTGCTCCCGATACTGGAATGGGATGTTCTCAAGTTCTTTTGCATTCGGTGTGGTTTCTAATTTCTGAACGATTTCAAGGAGTTCAGGGTGCAAAGGCGGTACTTCTTGGACAGATGTTTCGGGTTTTTTCGCTACCTCACCTTTCCGTTGTTTACCGACATCCCGTTTCTGCAGCGATTTGAGACTGTCGAGCATCCGCGTTAGGATTTGCTCCTGTCTATTAAGCACTTGTTCGTCGAGTTCACCTTGTTGAAGGGCCCGCTCAACTTGTGTCATATCCTCAGCGACATCTTCGAGGCTGCCTAACATCTGTGCCATCTGTTCTGCCCGTTCCGCGAGCCGTTCGGTCGCCTCCCTAATGCGCTGCTGCTGTGCAGCAAGTTGACGCATCATCTGTTCAAACCCTGGGGTTTGTCCCTGTTCTCGCCTCTGTTGGTTCAGGTGCTGTGCCATCTGGTTCAACTGCTCTTGACTATCGGCAAGCTGTTGGAGCTGCTCCATTAGGTTTTCCATCCCGCTGGCACCCATCTGCTGGTTCATCTGCGCCATTGCATCAAGGAGTTCAAACACCGCTTGATTGAGATCAGCGAGTGCTGCCCTTTGAATAGGCACCGCGAGCGTCGGTTGTCTATCCTCTAAGGCGCGGGCAGCGCGAGAAAGCGCGTCGTTTGAAGCGTTCAAGTGCCACACAACCTCAGGCGGAACTTCCATCTGTCGGCTGCCTAATGCCCACAGTTTGCTGGAAAGTTGTGAAATTCCTTCTGCTGTGCTAATTTCATCCGCCGCCAACCGCTGCAATTGCAAAATCTCGCTGCGGATATAAGCGTCTGCCTGACCGCTAACGAGAAGATTGCTTGTTTTGGAAAGTACTTCCTCGTGGAGATGCGAGAGGTGAAGTGCACTTTCAACAGCCTCGCGCAGAACCGTCAAGGTTTCGTTGGCGTTTGCACCCTCCATAAATTCCAAAGCGTTATCCAAACCTTGTGCAAGTTCCGTCAACGTCTGTTCTGCCTCACGTCCTGATTCAAGGGCATCGTTGTTCTGTCCGCTTCGGAGGTTTTTACTGGTTGCCTCAAGGGTTTCAGGCAGTTTATGGTCTTTGGCAAACTGGTTGAGACGCTTAATTTCATCTGCGATACGTCCTATCTGTGGCGGCGCGTTCTCCTTATTTTCAGCGAGTTCTCCCATATCAGTGCCGAGTGTGTCTAATTTTTCGCTGAGTTGCCCAAATTCGTCGCCGACTCGATCTTCTTTTTGCGCAAGTTCGTTCACAGGCGCGGATTCCAGCGATGTCTCCAGCGTGTCCATCAGTTCCTTCTGCTGTTCTGCAAGTGCCTGCGCTTGCTTGGCGGCTGCCTCTAATTCCTGTTGCAGAAGAATCTGTTCATAGAGCGATTTCGCGCGTTCTAACTGCTGTAAAAACTGTTCTTGACTGAGATTCACTTCCGTCATTGCCCGTTCCTGATCTTGCGTCTGTTGGTTGGATAACGCCTCCGACAGCTTCCGCAAAATCTCTTTGTGTTCCTCGGAAAGTGCTTGCTCCATCAGATTTTGCAGCTCCTGATACTTTTGTATCGTCTCTGTATCAAAAAGTTGGTTCTGTTCCATCTCTTTCGCAGTCTCCTTCATATCGTCAACCAACTGCTTAGCTGCCTGCTCAATCTGTTTCTGGTTTTCAAGTACTTGTTGCATCAAGTTTTCATCGGTGAAAGTAAGCTCCTGATGTCTCCTGATTTTACCGAGGAGGGTATCCATGAGCCCCGTTGCGTCTGCTTGTTCATCAACGAGTTCTTCAAGTCCACGTTGTTCCGCCTCCTGTTCCGTCGCGACTGAATCGTATAATTCGGAGAGTGAAGGGAAACGGAGCGTATAGGTCGGTGATTTACCGATATTCGGTCCTGAAACATTGTCGTTATCCAAACCTTGAACGTAATAAGCGAGCACTTCACCCGGAAAGATACCGATCGGATCCACATCCCATGTGTACACTACGGAGACCGATCTACGGACCGGTAAGTTCTGCCCATCCCACCGTTTCAAGGGAACATTCATCTCCTCAGCCCCCTCAACTTCAACGCGGTATACGAGTTCAAGTGCTTGTATGCCATAATCGTCTGAAGCTTCCACCTCCAATTCTACCGACATAGCGTTATCCAAAACAGCATCCCGCGCGGGCGAAATAATATTGACTTCAGGGGGTGTGTCTTTGAAGACAGTCAACGTGTAATTAATCGGGTCGCGGTTTTCAAAACCTTCAGCATCGGTAATACGGATCCGGTAGTTTTCAGTTTTCTGTGCCATAAAGACACCCCGCAGGGCGTGAAATGTCGGAGATGCATCGGATCCTTGTGTTTCTGCGGCAGGCTGCGTTGTTGTAATTTCTAATGGCACATTACCAGATTCTTCAAACGCGAGGTACGCCTCGGTAAGTGGTTTGTTACCACGTCCCGTAAAAGAGAGTTCTGTTCCGAAGAGCGTTTGGATATTACCGGTGTTCGCCGGAAGTGTCTGCGGTTGTAGTTGTGTGTAAGTCGGAAAATTGAGCCGATACTGGAATTCGGTAACGACCGGCTCATCACTAATTATTACCTGATACTGTGCCGATGCCACACCTTTTACGGCGATATAATATTGGAGCGGACGATTTACATTTTCAAGGGGCCCACGATAAGCCCCGACCTCCGAACCGTCTATGGACTGCATCGACATTGACTGCCATTCAGCTGCTGATGCGTCCTCACTCTCGTTACCGGCTCCGACGCGGTAATGTAGGGTAACAGGCGCGCCGATATGTCCACTGACTTCTGCGGTGATGTTAACATCGGTACCACGTTCAACCTGTGTATTGCCGGGTTTTATACTTGTAATTTGGATGACATCTTTTAGACTTCCTTCGCTATGCGGCAGCGTCTTTGGCAATGTCTGAAAGGTATAGGCGAAACCGTTAAACGCGTTCGGCAGGAGAAAATTCATGATCAGCAAGAATCCTATCCCCGCTGCAGCGATACCCGCGTTCTGCTTGATTTTCCGAAACTCGTTTTGAAAAATCTGTCTGTGTTGAATGTTTTTCAGGTCCTGATCGGTCTGAAGGATCAGATGTTCAATAAATTCCGGGGCATAACTGAGTCTATTATCTGTCAGGTTCTTCCGAAGTTGGACGGCACTGAGAATCCGGTTTTCAGATGCAAGCTCGCTTTCTATCTGTGTTGATTCAAGCCTTGCTGCGACTGCGGCATCGGAGTGTTTCCTACAGAGCGGCAAAATAAGCGATCGGATCAGTGTATAGACGGCGATCCCGATGGCTAACAAGAGTACCGCAATACGGACCCAGAACAAGAAGGTAGATTGCGAAACTTGGAAACTAACGGCGAACAGAGTGAGAATCGCCCCTGTGATCAGTGCTAAAATACCGATACACTTCAGTAAGCCTTCAGAGAAAGTGAGCCACCACCACTGCCGCCGAACTGCGCGCAACCGAGCGATGAGATTTTCATAAGCCTGATTTACATTTTGCGTGTCCATTCTATTTGTTCCTTTAGTGTGTCAGGGCATACACAGCAATATTAACCGCCATCTTCGCAGCGAGTTCGCGTACCTGTGGCGTATCCTCTGGGTGGATATCGGCATCTTCAAGTCCGTCGCCGATGTCAGCACTATAAGCGTAGTAAACGACCATACGTCCATCATGGAAGAGACCCAACCCTTGTGCAGGCTCGCCATCGTGTTCGTGGATTTTCGGTAGACCTTTCAATTCGTAAAAACAGCGGTAAATCAGATGTGTGTTCGGTATCGGTTGGAGCTCCTGTTCTGGAAACACTCTGCGCATTTCGCGTCTAAAACTTTCGTCGAGTCCATAGTCATCGTTTGCAAACAGAAAGCCACCGTTCATGAGGTAGTCTCGTAGTGCCTCAACCTCGCTTTCGGTGAGCCGTATATTGCCATGTCCGACGAGGTAAAGCATCGGATATTGGTAAAGCGTGTGATCCGTTAGTTTAATGATGACTCGGTCCTCAGCGGTTTCGGTATCCGTTCGCGTTCGGAGGAGACGCAGCCAATTCTTGATAACGGTCGCGTCTCCGTACCAGTCTCCACCACCGCTATAGTGAACCTGAGCGATCGTTATCGCGGTTCGAAAAGCCAGAACCCCTTTTCCAATAGACAAACCTACTGCTGTGCAAAAGAGGAGACTATAGATTAAAAACGGTTTCCACTTTATTAATTGCATCATAGCATCTTTCTCTTTTAGGTTAAACCGATCCGTTTGCGTAAAAACCATTCCGTGCCTAATAACCCGACAACCGTAAGCAGAATCAACGGATGCGTCCAGAGATCGCGTTCTGCATCGACAAACACAGAATTTTGGACATCAGCGATATTTTTCGGCATCGATTCTGCGTCGGTAATGCTGAAATAGGTTCCACCCGTTTCCGATGCGATGCTTTTCAACAGGCCCTCATTGAGTTGCGGTGCCTCTAATTCGGCGAGTTGCGGATGCACAAAGATATCGATGTGATCTTCGCCTAACGTTTGACTGCCTGACTTTGCAGTTGCTCGAATGCGGTAAGTTCCGTTCTGTAGAAGCGCGAATTGGGTTGTATAGAGATTGCTTGTGTCAGCGATCATATCAGATAACGGCGATTCATCTGCGCTTTCACCCATACCCTGAATCTGGAGTTGGAACGGGTTACCTTCAGGTGGCACCACCTCAAATTGAACTGTTGCATCCAGTTGTGTCCTGCGGTAGACTTTGGAGTATAGGGACGCTGTAACTTTCGCAGTGTCACCTATCGTGTATGTCGTTGCATCCGTCGTCAGATGTAATTTTTGGTCATTGGTGTTCGTTGCCATCCATCGCAATGCTTGTGCCCAAAAACGTGAATAGAGATCGTGATAGCGTGTATCTTTAAAGCCGTTCGCGCCGAAATCCCAATTCCAGAGTCCTTCAGCTGCAATGAGTAGGCTTTTGCCTAAACCTGCTCTCTGAAACATCAGAATCGGACGACCTTCTTCAGTTTCCATGAGGAGAGTCGCCCCGGCTCTAAGAGGGAACGTACTAAAAGTTCGTGATAACGCTGGCAGGTTTTGCCAGATCGCAGCACTGCTCCGATCTAAAAGTGCTGTATCCATCAGCTGCAGCATCGGATGGAATTCACCGGATCGGGTGAGTTGGACTCTGGATTCCGAATCGTGTCTGCGGCAACCATTTGCCGGGATCTCTATCGGTAAAAGTCCCGCTAGTTCCGTATGCCGTATGCCGTTTATACCGAGCATTCTCCGAGACGCTAAAAAGATCACAGGTTTTCCTTGTACCTCAACGAAATTAACAATCGCGCGTTGCTGTGCTGTCGTAAGATGTTCCTCACCTAAGTCGCCTAAAATCAGAATGTCATATTCCGAGAGTTTAGCAAGCGTTTCGGGAAACCGTGTGGTTTCCGATGCAGGTGTCGTTTGCGGGTAATACCCATTTAAACCATTGAGAAGGCTGTCCGTGGGTGGAAACCGTTTAGATTTGTTGCGTAATAAGATCGCACAGGTCGCCTCAATGTGAGGGTCTCGCGCCAGTACGCGTTTTAGGAACGTATATTCCCATCTCGGTCTACTTTCGAGATAAAAAACGTTGAGTTTCGCCTTCACAACTTTCATCGAAAATGTCTTCCGATTGTTTGCTTCTGTCAACTCCCCATCAAGTACCGGAAGTTCAACGGTATACTGGAAATTCCCCTCAACCTGTGGAGTCAATTTTAATTCAACTTCTTGTTTTGTCGTAGTGACTGCAGAAGCGATGTTTTGCGGTGACTTGAATGTTAAGGCCGCGGTCTCTACAACGGTATTCCCTTTGATGTCACGCAGAGACACTTGTGTCGTTTTACCGGTGTATCCTGTCTGCATGACCGTCACACGGATGACGTTTTCGTGGTTTGTATAGGCGATCGGTGTATAGTCAATACGTTGGATCTGAATATCTTTCGGTGGTTCTACCGAGCCGACCCCGACTGTATAGATGGGTACTTCCAGGGCAGTAATATCATCCATAGGAAACTGCCCAGTGTTGTGCCCGCCGTCTGTGATAAGCAGGATACCTGCAGTCTGTTGCCCTTTCCATGCTGCGGCAGCTGCTTGGATAGCGGTACGAATATTGGTGAGTGTTCCATTCGGTTCAAATTGCGGTAATCCTTCGTTATCAAAATCTTCCGGTAGTCCGATGCGCTGATGAAGACTTGTATCAAACGGATAGAGATGAACTTCAAAGCGGTCCCGTAAACTTTGCAGAAATTGCCCTTTTTCCCTGAAAAGTAGTGCATTCACGTGATCCAGTCGAGACAGTTGTGGTTCATCGGTAGGTGTATCAACAAGTTGCATGCTCCGCGATGTATCGACTAAAACAGAGAGGTGCGTCGGCGGGGTGATGTCTTTCTTTTCAATGACGACGGGTGCTAAAAGACAGCAGAGTAGGATAGACGCTGCACATATCCGCATTGCGACAAGCAAAAATCGGTACCTCGGATGCATAGCGTGTGCTATCCGTAGGTAGACCAGCAGCGTTATACCAATCACAACGCCGATACCAAGTACAACTGCCCAACCGGGCAAAAAATAGGTGAATCGCATATCTGTCCTAATTCGTTTTACCATGTATTATAGTCTAATGACGGTGTTGATGTCAAACAGATTTTTAGAAAAATAGATTTGACAATCGGTCAATTCCTATGTTAAAATGTCAATAAATTACATTTCCATAGAGGTAGAGCAAAACATGGCAGAACAAAATAATAACAAAAACGCAGTCGAGACGCAAAATCAGACGGAGGCAGCCAGCGGCATCATCATTAATGCTTCGCAGATGCAGTCGATTGATATTAGCGAGCGGTTCACACGCTCAAAAACAGCAACCGGTTGGCGGGTCCAATTAGAAGCGTCCGCACGGGTTACGATTAACTTTATGACGAGTATGCGAAAATTTGAAGTTGTACTTATGCAAGGTGATAGTATTGAACGCGACGGTGAGGATTTAATTGTCTTCAGGAATAAACCTGCGGATGAGTATCGTTCACAGAGAGGTGTCTCCAAATCGCCCCTGGCGCGGAACACCGAACGTTCAGCATTGATACCTGATCCGCCCGAACAAAGCACAGTTTAGTTCACTTTTTATTTTCGAGAATAGAGGGGGTGGCTCCCATTCTGGAACGTACCTATCGACTCCTCTCAAGTTTAAAGGGGGGCACCATGATTCCGACAGAGATCGTGCTCAACCCGCAAAGTTACGCGAAGATCGTCTCAGAACTTGCGGATATTCTCGAGTATGAAGGCGTGTCGCATTTGCAACTTGCACATCATCTCGCGTTAACGGTTTCTATCCAGCACGAAAACACAGGTATTATTGTGCTGAAGGAATTAACGCCTAACCCGTGTCCTGTATGCCACCGGCGTTTGACATTTCTACGCGAAACAATTGACCGTTTTGAAAGTGATCATGCCAACCAAATCCGCTGTCCGATGGGACACCGTTATCCGGGTGAACTGAAGATATGCTATCTAAGCATTTTCCAAGAGAGTGCTGTAGGCGAGAGAGAAAAGCCGGTCAAGGTATGTCCAGAGTGCAAAGGTGAGCATATCCAGTATTTGGGAGCGGATATGATGTTTTGTCTTGATTGTGATTGGGATAGTGGGATGGAAGCCCGGTATCAAACACGGAGAGATCGGTCATAAGCGTAGTATCTCGTTCATGGACATCATCGGTAGGCGCGCTTTGTAAGCGCGCCTATACGTTTTTAATGGAAATGACCAGCATGCGGATCCATCTCCGCAGGTGCCGGCGGTTCTTCAATCTCAGTGATAAGTGTCTCTGTCGTTAAGAGCAGCCCTGCGATGCTTGAAGCGTTCTGAAGTGCGGAACGGACGACTTTCGTCGGGTCAACAACGCCGTCTTCTAACATATCACCGTATTCAATGGTAGCAGCATTGAAACCGTAGTTGCCTTCACCCGCTTGGACTTTAGCAACAACCACTGAACCTTCCATCCCAGCGTTCTCTGCAATGGCACGTACAGGTGAGACCAAGCTGCGCCGAATAATATTGAGTCCTGTTTCTTGGTCACCATCTAATGCCACGTCATTGAGCGAAGCTGCGGCGCGTAAAAGTGCGATGCCGCCGCCGGGGACAATCCCTTCCTCAATCGCTGCGCGCGTCGCAGCAAGCGCATCTTCAAATCGGGCTTTCTTTTCTTTCATCTCTACTTCTGTCGCGGCACCGACGTTAATAACAGCGACACCACCGGCGAGTTTCGCCAACCGTTCTTCCAACTTCTCCCGATCATAATCGGAGGTTGTCTCTTCTATCTGCCTGCGAATTTGCGTCACCCTGCCGTCAATAGCCTCTTTCTCACCGCTACCGCCGATGATCGTGGTGTTATCCTTGTCAACGATGACGCGACGGGCTGTGCCTAACATACCGACGACAACGTTTTCCAAACGGATACCGCTCTCTTCAGAAATAACTTGACCGTCGGTCAAGATGGCGATATCAGCTAACATCTCTTTGCGCCGGTCACCGAAACCCGGTGCCTTGACTGCAGCGACCTGAAGGGTACCGCGGAGTTTATTCACCACTAAGGTTGACAGGGCTTCACCTTCAATGTCTTCAGCGATAATAAACAGGGGGCGCCCGAGCTGCATCGCTTTTTCCATAATCGGTACAAGGTCTGTTACAGTCGTAATCTTCTCAGTATTAATAAGAATATACGGATTCTCGAACTCGACGGTCTGTTCTTGGAGATTCGTTACGAAGTTCGGTGATAGGAAACCGCGATCGAACTGCATCCCTTCAACGATGTCCACCTGCGTTTCTGAGGTTCTACCTTCCTCAATAGTGATGGCCCCGTCGTTTCCGACCTTCTCAATCGCTTCAGCGACGATTGTACCGATGTCGCTATCGTTTGCTGGATCGTTCGCTGCGATGGAGGCGACTTGTAAGACTTCTTCGTGTGTGTTCACGGCACGGCTCTGCGCCGCGATTGCATCAACGGCAGCACCAACAGCCTTATCTATACCGATTTTCAACTGCATCGGATCGGCACCAGCAGTAACGTTCTTCAGTCCTTCGTGAAGAATTTCTTGACCCAATAGTGTCGCCGTCGTTGTTCCGTCTCCAGCGATGTCATTTGTTTTCGTTGCGATGGATTCGAGTAGTTGCGCACCCATATTCTCGTATGGATCCGGGAGTTCAATTTCTTTTGCGACTGTAACACCGTCGCATGTTACCAGCGGGGCACCGAAAGATTTTTGGATGACTACATTTCTTCCGCGTGGTCCGAGGGTAACCTTCACAGCATCGGCGAGCGTATCTGCACCACGCTTGAGTGCTACCCTTGCTTCCTCGTCAAAGATAATTTGCTTTGCTGGCATTGAATTCCTCCTCTATGAATTTTAGTATTGTTATATTGAGACCTAAATAGCGTTGCGCCTGTAAATCGCTTTCATAATTATAGCATACACGCTCGGTAAAGTCAATTTTTTATGAGGGATTACTCTCCCGATGACGGGACTGCAGGTTCAACATACAACGTCTTTTCGCGCGTGTAATGCACGTAGCCTGCGATGTTGCCCTTGCGCTTTACGACGTACCGCGCCCACGTATAGTCAACAGGCACATTACTGGCATGGTGCGCTTTGCTATAATAGGCAGCGAGTTGCGCGGCTTGTAATAACGTCGGCATCGGGATGTCCGGACGGTTCTCTGGGTTACGGATGATGACGTGTGAACCGTGGATCTGTTTGGCGTGAAGCCACATATCGCTCGGCTTAGCAATCTGACGCAGAAGCAGATCGTTCGACTGACTGTTTTTCCCAACATACATCTGGAAACCGTTGGTAGAGGTATACCTGCGGAAAGGACCTTCACCTGCCGGTTGTTTCTGCTTTCTGCTTTGCTGTGCCTTGAGATAGCCGTTCTCGGTAAACACACCACGGAGGCGTTGGAGATCCTCTAAGGTCTGCGCAGATTCCAACTCGGATACATAAAGCTGCAACGTCTCCTGATCGGCATCCAAATCTGAGATAAGCTGCTGGATACGCGCATACCCACGTTTCGCCTTTGTATATTTCTTGAAATAGGTCTGTGCATTCTCGGAGGGTGTCTGTTCAGGGTTGAGTGTGATCGTCAACTTTTCAAACTCAGGACTGTAGTAGTTTTGCAATTCGACCTGTTCTTGTCCACGCGTGAGGGTATGTAGATTTGCGAAGATCAATTCGCCTGCAATGCGATAGTCTTCTGATTTTTCTGCGCGTACTAAATCATTGTGCAGTGCTTTCGCTTTTCGAGAGAGTAGATTCCTCTGCTTTTTCAGTGCTTGTTTTAGGGCATTCCGTTCAGAGAGGATGTTCTCCTTCAGCGTGATTGCCTCGTAATACGCAGCGACAGCGTCATTCATTGTGTCAAAAACTTGGACAGTGGCGTTCGGAAATTGCTGTAGCAATAGTGCGGATGCAGCGAGCGGTTCATCTTCGTCCATGATCAGTTGAGGTGCTGCGTTTGCCGGATCGAAATAGTCGATCACCTGCTGGTAAGCGTCCCAGATATCCGTTTCGGCTGCCCGTGCGACGACCTCCTTCGCGAGTGTCGGACTGAAACCGTCTATCTTGTCAAAGAGTTGTCGCCATCCTATTTCCGCTTGTCCATCAAACAGGTCAGTAAACGTTTCCTTGTCCGGTATCAACGGAGCAACTTTTCCTTGTCCCGGCGGTAAAGTATAGGTCTCGCCGGGTAAAATTTCTCGGTGTCGGTTCACCGTCTCATCGATGCGTTTAAGACTTTCCAAAATCCTATTATCAGATGCATCGATGAGGATAATGTTGCTATGCTTGCCCATTAACTCAGCAACGATAGCTTTTGATGAAGGCTGTATCGGCTCATCAGAGACGGGTTGGACGGTAATTTTGAGGATCCGATCCCAACCGATCTGTTCAATCGCAGTAATCCTGCCGCGTCTGAGGTGCGTCGTGAGGAAATCTGCCAGATAGGACTGTTTTTGCGCGGGTGGCGGTTTTTCAATGAGATGCACACGTGCATGCACCGAATGTGCGGATAGCGTCAACCAATGCGTTTCGGCAGCATGACCGACTTTGAATGAGAAGGTGTGTGCGTTCACCTGTTCAATATGTCGAATCGTGCTGCCCAAAAGCGTTTCACGGAGTTCCTTGGCAATAACGCGTAATGCTAAACTATCGTAAGACATAAGAATAACCTTTCTTCAGGTGTAACGGAGAATCAATAACATGTAAAGGCATTCCGCAGCATTTCAAACATCAACGTGACTTTTTATTTTTTTCAAGTTCTACAAAGAACAGAAGACTAACATCTACCGTCTCAACGTTTTTTGAAATAAGAAACTGTCTATGCTTAAGTTGAATTCTATCTTCTATTTTCCTCAACCAGCTTTGGAACTTATTGGCAATTGCTTTAACAACCTCCG
>RKRO01000174.1 GCA_007571355.1 Candidatus Poribacteria bacterium
TAAGTGTATCATGTATCCATACTATTGTCAAGGAAAAAAAGTCGCACCACTACGTAACGCGCTGGGCGGATCCGTCTGCGATGCAACAAAAAACCCGCCATGCAACGCCTTGTCCAGGACAAAGGCAACACGCGGGGACGCAAGGTCTCCGTACATCAAATGGACCTTGAGAAGTCCAATACTTAACGCTTGTAAAGTGGGGGGGGGGCCAGGGTCGACACCGAAGCAGCATGCGAATCGCACAACGCGACTCCCAAAATATATGCCACTCCATCCAAACGATCGCTTTTCATTGCTCCTGTCTCCTCTCCCCGCCGCGAAGCGGAAAACATAAATTTAACGCGCCTAAATATGCGTTTTTTATAATTATACCCTCTCAAAAGGATTTTGTCAAATTAAATTCAAAAAAATGTATCCAACTCCCAATTGTCGGTTTGCCGACGCGAAACGGTAATGCAATTGCAAATATGCGAAACGCCTCACCGGCTACCAGCCACTATTAGATACGAAACTTCGCGGAAGCACACGCAGTGCCCAGAGTGCCACAACAAACCGATGCTCGCGTCCTTGAACGTGAGGGGATGTGGCACTCTCTTAAAAAAAACGAACTTTGGATGTGGAAAGTTTTGTGTCGGGGTACCGGAGAACTCAACGCGTGGGCTTGTTTTAATCTCTCAAAGGCGGTATAATAGAAACAGGCTGTCTCTTACTTATAACGTACCGCGCCGCAAAACGCAATTGAAACCATCTTCGGAGGACATTGTAAAATGGTAGATTTTGATTCCCTTTCATACACACCGGTATATCCGGGGCCTAACGCTGACGTACTTGAAGCACAAGCGCGAGTCTGCACGGGGCCACACCAGACGCGCCCGTTGGGTGTGAACCCATCGGATTTTCCGCAACCGGAGCCGATTCTTGAAACACTTTTGAAATCTGCAACAGGGGAGTTGCCGGCATCAAAAGTGGCATCGGCGGCGCAGATGGGTGCATTCTTTGCGGCGATGACACTCCGTGCCCATTTCCCGAAAGCGACGCAGTGGAGTCCGGCGGAAAAAGCGGCGTTTCGTAAATACGGTTCGGTATTAATGGAAAAACTGCCACCAGAACTCCAGTATCTCATGGATCCAGAGCGTGGTTATGTCCCGGCGAACCGGACAGAGGCAGTTGTTGTGAAGGCATTGGAGAAGATTTTACGGGCAAAACATCTCAGTTACGTCGAGACCCGCGAGATGTGTGAGGCGATTCTGAGTGATGCTGTCAATCCTGCGCTCAAAGGTGCTGCGCTCATCGGGCAGCGGATGAACCGTGAGACATACCAAGAGGTCAGGGGTTATCTCGACGCGTTTTTCGGACCGGAAACAGTGCAGCCGATCGATGTGCCCACGTTAACGCATTTTGGGCAGCCTTATGACGGTGCGACGCGCTATTTTCGTCCGACGTTGTTTGTCGCGGCGGTACGGGCTGCACTCGGTGAGGCATCGCTTCTCCACAGTGTAGATGCAATGCCCCCGAAAAATGGGGTAACAGAGGAGACCCTCTTAAAAGCACTCGGTGCAAACACACAACTATCACTTGCCCAGACGGCTTCGCTAATTATGGATGCATCGGTTGGGTTTGGCTACATCAGCCAGCGCGAGTATTGCCGTGCTGCTTACGATTTGCGGGAATTGCGGGTGCATATCATGAAACGTCCGCCTTGGGCAGCGACGGAGAAGGCGCAGCAGTTCTTCTCGGCACGGGAAGCGAACTATATGGTGCTTGGATATTACCATATTGGTTATGAGAAACCGCTGCTGCAATTGGCATGGGAACGTGGGTTTGATGCGGCTGTTGCTATCAAAGGAGAAGAGGGGACAAGTCATTATGCCCTCCGTCTTGGAAAGCCTTCCACGAGCGATAGGATGGCTGTCAACTATTCGCAAGGCTTTCGCCGTATCCATGAGAGGCGCGAGGATTTCGCGATGGATATAGACCCGAAGACTTATGGATTCGACTACGCACACAGTCCGCGTCCAGAGGTTGTGAATGCCGAAGCATTTGCTGAATTAGGCATCGCTGCGCTATCAGGTGAAAAAGGCTCTATCTATGACAGGATTCTATTGAACACGGCGATGGTAGATTACCTGTTAGGGATCTGTCCTGAACCTACGAAAGCACTTGCGCGGGCACGGGCAGCGATGGACAGTGGACGTGCGCTGGCGCGCTTGGAGGCGTATGTCGCAGTTAGCAATCAGTAGTCGGCAATCAGCAGTCGGTAGAAGAGGGTTCTGTCTATCTAATGGTGACAACTGATGCAGTGCCTTAACAGTTTGCGACTCTGTGGTGTACTTGAATTAGTTGCTAACTATTAAACGATGGATTGCCTCTACTGCTGTTTCAGTGTCTCGAAGCGGCGTGTTCGGTACAGGTGAGGTAAGTCCATCAAAGATATATTGCTTTAAACCATCAAGCGTACATTGACGCACGATGGCGTGTTGTTCCATATACTGATAAACGTTATATCGCTTCGGGTTCTCTGTGTTTTCTTTTGATAACGTCAGGACGATGACCGGACGACCGCTGCTCGCCGCTTCACACACCATAGAGAAACTATCTGCGGTGACGATGAGTAGGTCACTTAAGGCAAGGAGGGCTTGATACGGATCCGTAAGTGCTGAAGCCACGTTCGGTTCAATGAAAAGTGGACACCAGTCGGCATGTTTTAGTGTTGATGATAGGTGTTCTGTCACATCTATCGGTGTCCGTCGCGAAGTTGTCACCAATATCTGTGCGTCCAATTCCGTAGTGGCTGCTTCACAAACTTTATGCAGTTTCTCAGCATCAGCAATTGTAATCGTTTCGTGCCGCTCCGTCCCACCGATCAGAATACCGATACGTGGGCAGTCGGGTAGATTAAGTGTTTGTATCAGCTGCTGCTGTTCGGCGTTGAGCGTGTCCGGTGAGATAGGGTTCGGCACACCGACTGTTTTGCATACATTATCTTTATCTCTTTTCCCGTGCCATGAAAACATCGGAAGGATCGCGAGATCGAAATAACGGGTGCCTAACGGTGAAGGTCTACGACATGTGACCGTCTTGGCACTGAGCATCTGACCAAGCAGTAGATTAACCGCTGCGACGGATGAACCGGTTGAAAGAATAATATCAGCAGTATGCAGCGTTGTCAGGGCATTATAAGTGTCAACAGTCAGGCTCCAGCGAAGAAGCTCGTGCATAAACGCCTTCGAGGGCGATGTGCCCCCGAAGGTACACATAAAGACACGCAGCAGATTATCACGCCACTTATGCCGAAATTCTACCGTAACCCACTCCGTTTCACAGTGAGGCAATCGCTCTACAATCCCCAAGGACTGCTTATAGTGCCCCGGTTTGTTGTCGCTTAAAATAACAACTCTCATTAAAAATAGTAGGCGTACTCCGTATGCCGTAACTGTTACGCTTTGATTGTTCGCGGGAAAGTATACGCAATCAACTCCGTAATGCCGCTTTCATCTTCAATCTTAACAATACCAACGTGTGGAACAAACCATATCGTTTGATGCTGCCGTAAGACTTCAGCTTCAGAGAAAAGCGTGTGCGTGAATTCTAACGCATATTCAATCTGATACGTCTGTTCAAAACTTCCAGCAGGCGTTTCAATCGGACCTTCGGCGATAACCTTTCCCTTAATACTTATGTGTGCTTCAATCGGTATCTGAAGCAACACGAGGTTCTGCAAAACGAGGCTCCCGTTGACTTTCGTATTGAAAGCCTCCCATTCAACGTTAGGACTTAAGGGGAACTGGAAGAAGACGAATTCTGGGTGTGAGTTCGGCTCTAACGCGACATCGAGTTCCAAGCCAGCGAATTCATCTTGAACCAGAGTAGGGAGCTTGTCTTGAATATACCGATCTATCTTTGCACCAATAAGAAAAAAGACTCGGTTTTGTGCGACGTGAAAAGCATTCGGTGTCAGGTAGTTGCGTGCATCTTCAGCATCCAGCGGCGTGTAAGTGAAGCGTTGATAATCCCTTTCCTCCGTACTGTAGCCGTCAGTAATCTCCCGCGTCCACGCATACCCATCAGGGTTCCGATAGACCCAACTGCTGCCGACAGTATCGGGAAAGTAGTTCGGTGTTTCCTGCTCTATCGGCGCGGTTATTTCATCGGAACCACATCCGAATAAAATAAAAATCGCGCATAGAATCAGAAAGATCAGTTGCATTTTATTCATTAGTCGGGTATTTCTTCAAGGTATTCGTCAAATAGTGGTGAAAGATATTTTCCTATCGTTCATCAACAATCTTCGGGCAGGAGCCCCCGCTGCTTTAGCTCGGGGAGGAATGCCCGCTCCTATAGGTGAAATTCAAGCGTGTAAGCATTTGAAAATCGGTCCGTTTCACACTTATTGATAATCGTTTCCCATCAAGACCATAAATAGAAAACAAACCTTTCGCATTGATACCCCCAAGGCGAGTAAAACCATATTTTACATGCTTTACCAACGTGTTTTTGACAAGCCCTTTCCTAACACAGTGCCCCCATATCTATTCCGCTTTCTGCCCTTCGACTCTTGTTCTCTGTGCAAACACCTACGCTTTATCGGGATAGGCGATATACAGAATATATCCGTAGTGTCAGGTGAACTCACACCACCAACGATATGATAAGCAAGACACCAAGAATCCACACAGTGGGCATCAAAGGTTTCTGAGCGTTTCTTTGATGACTTCTTGAGACCTAACCGATCGCGTATCTCTTTCGTCTCCCACCCGTGAAGGGTGCGCAACTGCCACCGTTTGCGGATTTCGGTATAGAACCACTCCTTACCGACTTCAAGCGGACTAAACGATTGATTCCACTGCTTCGCACGCGCGATCGTCCGCGCCTTAATATCCTCTACACAGACAATGACTCATATACACATCTTACGCT
>RKRO01000067.1 GCA_007571355.1 Candidatus Poribacteria bacterium
CATCCACATCGTCTAGCTGCTCACCAGTCTGCTTACAACAGATTTCATACTGCTTTTTAGGGAATTCAGGTGAGATTTCTGCCCAAAAGTTGACCACTCCTTCTCTGAACTCAAGATGTCGTGGTGTGACATTTATCGGTAAATCCAAGAATTGCTTCTTGGCAATGTGAAGTGTATATTTGCCAACGATACGCATGTATGATACCTAAACAACGGATATGAATCTGCGTGCTTCATGTGCCTGCAGGTATTGTTTACCTTTCTCCGTCAGTTTGAATTTCTTTGGTCTACAGGAATATGGATCTTCTTTATCTTCTTCCACCAATCCGTAATGTCTGAGGTCTATGACAGCAGCAGTGAGCGCAGCCACAGGTTCAATTTTATCTGTGTTATTAGAAAAAATATAAGCGAGATCACTCAGTGTGATAGGGGCTCTATCCCGAAATGCTGCGAGCACTTTGAGTTCTCGTAGTTTCGCTCTACTTCCAAAAAGGACTTCCATAACTTATCGCTCCCATATAGGTCTATGTGGCACTGGACGCACAGTTTCTGGCGGCACGACAGGCTCCTTCAACGTTGCATAAACGTGGTTTCCATAAGTATCCAAAAAACGCACTTGGAGCGCAGCATTGAGTCTAAAGTTCGTCTGTGTTCTGAGTAATACTGTTCCGAATTGTATTAGGAATGTTGCTCTTTGTTGGACTTTTTGTATGTTCATTCTTCTTCGGTGTCAAATCCTCTAAAATAATGTATAGTGTTGTCTTTATAGACGCCTGCAATGATACATTTTTCGAGGGTTGCTTGTCCTTGTGGGCTGAGCAGGAACTGAATTCTATCTGATATTGTCACCATGTGTTTTTCTGTCACACTCATCAGACAGCGTCGGTTTGCGATCACGATTTTTGTCCGTTGTGGCAGTGTGTCTGGTGTGAGTAGAAAGACGTCTTTGAATATTTTACCATTTTTGGGTTGCACATCTAATGCTGTCATGAGTATAGGTTTGCGTGGGAAATAGTCGTAGACGTTCAGATATGCGCCGATAATCGCGTGATGCTTAAAAACCTTTGGACATGCGTTTTCCTCGAAGTATTGTAGTAGATAGTATGTAGAAGCCCATTCTTGTTCTTCAGAGAAGCGTTTCTCATTAAAGTATTCAAATAAGGCGGATTCAAGTTTTTTGTTTCGCATAGAAGTAGACCTCAAGGAACAAGGCTTGGAGTGCTGTGATAAACTGTTGTGGACTATGTTTTTGAATGATTTCGTTTCGCATTGCGTTATCTATTGTTGTGGGGTGTGCAAGTCGTTCTTCAATGATCTTAATGGCTTCATTAGCATCTTTGAACCGGATCACCGATTCGTATTCGTCGTACATGGGGTGATAGTCCCAACACATGCAGGTGCATCCTGCCATGGCTGCTTCAAGGAAAGCGAGGCTGCCGACGTCGTAGATTGTCATTGATAGATAAATAGATGTTGTTGTTAGTTTCTCTGCGACTTCTATGAGTGAAGCATTTGTGATATGGATGTCTGCGGCGTCTTTCATCTGTTCTTCGAGTGTAAGGTCATAGAGATATGAGGGTGATCCCCAGAGTCCTGCGTTGCCTATAAATACTTTTTCGATGTGTGCTGGCAAGTATTTGAACACTTCAATAATCGCTTCAGCATTTTTTTGTAGTCCTAACTTGCTGACGACGATAACTCGTTTGTCTCGTTTTTGTTGCGGTGGCACGAGTTCTGGTATTGGGGACCGTAGCACATAAACGGGTAGTTTGCCTGCGATGACTTCTATAAGTTGTTTTTGGTAAAGGTTGCATGCCACCAGTCCGTCCATTGCGGCGAAAATCTGTGTGCGTCGCTCTGGGTCCCACCGGATGACAGTTTGTTCTTCAGCCCATAAGAGTTTGACGCCTTGATGTTTTTTAAGCATTTCAAGTTTTTCTCGCCATTCCTTCTCGATAAACATTGGTTCGATCAGCAAAAATGCGTTTAGGTTTGGGTCGTTGCAATCGTCTGTCATGTGTAGATCGGGGAAACATTTCTGCACGTATAAGTATTTTGTGACAATACCCCCTCTATTTTCATTTGGAGCTGGGCGCAGGTTTATTTTTTGGACATCACACCACGCTTTAAAAGTCAGCACACTCACGTTCATGCTATGTGTCCTCTTTCGGTTTTGGAAAATACGCAACAAGTGTTTGATAAGTTTCTTCAATGCTGGTCATTGCGTTTACCTGTATCAGCAGTCCCGCGTCACAAAGTGTATGGTAGCGTTCGCGTCTTTCGTTGAATATGGATTGAGGCACAACGTTAAGTTCTTTGCCTTCTTCCAGAAAGCGATCCGCACGTGCTTGATAAGTTGGATAATCTATGTCGAGATAGAAATGGTTGCCTCGGTTGATCTGTGGCATCGCTGTTTCTTGAATAAAGTCCACGAAGGTTGAAATATCCTCTAAATCGGGCAGTATTTCAACGAAGTAGTCAAAAAGGTAGTGGTCAAATATAACGATTCCGCCTTCATTCAGATATGGCTTGATACGCCAGTGGTATTCTGCGATCATCCATCCGATAGTCGCTATACCGAAAACTTCTACGTTGCGTTGTTCAGGTGTTCGGTCAAGTGAACGATAAACGATCCGTTCAAATCTATCCCGCAGGTAATAGGGCAACACCCGGATACCTTTATCGTCAGCCTCCAACCTTTTCGCGAGGGTAGTTTTGCCAGAACGCCCAGTGCCGTTGAGTGAAAATATCTGATATTGGTGACTATAGTTGCGTTGCCAATGTGCTTTGTCTTTGAGATAGTTCATTTTGCTCCCTTTTCTTTGCTATACGTGCTTAGCATTTTGTTAGAGTTAGACCCGCCACGATTATGTTCTTCATTTTTTGTTGTGCCTTGATACATCATCTGTGTATCTAAATCGGATCCGAACCCACCCCATTCCAAGAATTTATCTTGTGCTTCTGCGTTCAATGCGTATACACCGCCGGGGCATTGGGGGTATAAGTCTCGGATAACTGTTTCAGGTGTCTTTGGAAAATGTGCTGTACAGGTTTCAAGCAACCATTTTGCACCAGTGGGTGTAAATATATTCATACCTGCGCCACTTGCGGGTATTCCTTTTAGCCAGTGTTTTGAATAGTCAGGGCATATCCTACGAATTCGGGTATATGCCATCATAGCGATATGGAAATCAGGTATCTCGGTTAATATTTCTTGAAGGTGCGGATATGTGATCTTGAGGTAATAGTCATCTTCAGAGAGGAGTATTGTTTTATCTTGATTTGAGATGTCCCGAAGTGCACGCAGACACGACCAGGTATTCGCTTGAAATTGGATATGTCTTTCCTTTTCGCTACGGAAGCAGGTAAATCCATCTTTCACTGCAGCGTCTGCCAAGGCGCGATAGGCATTGTAATCTTCTCGGTCTTTCGCTGCAATCCGTCTGATTTTATCTACAGGTACTTCTGCCTTTTGCAGTGCTTCAAGCATCCGCTCATTCCGGTCGGGTCTTCTGTTGAGGTTGATATACCAAAATAGCATTATGTGTCTCCTTGTTCCACGTTCACGATAGGATTATACAGATTATATCGCCACACGCCTGCTGCCACGAAGTCGTCTTTAAACTGACGAAAGTAATCTTTGTGGATATAGCCGCATTGAATGTCGGTCTGTTTTTGGTTTATCATGGTAAATCTGTAGCGCTGCGCTGTGAGTATCTCAGTAATGGGATGAATATCTTCAATATTATGTATCTCAATAATGATGTATTTTGGACATTCAGACCAACTGTAGCCTTTGATAATATCGAGTTCAGCACCTTCAACATCCATCGCCAGGACACCAATGGGCTCGGATATTTCTGAAAATAACGTCTCTAACGCGGTGCTCTTCATTTGAAGATTGCCGTTTTCTTTGACAGTAAAGTTATCATGTCTAAGATCTTTGTTGTCTTCGGCATGGACGAGTGCATGGATAAAATGTACTCGAGGATCCAGGTGATAAAGCGGTTCTTGACGATAATTATGAATCCAGTGTGGATTCATATCGACACCGTAATAACACCACGCCTTTGATGCTTCAAAGATCGGTAGTTCGATTGGAATATCCCACTGTTGATATTTCGGGGAAAGGAGGTAGAGATATTCACATCTTTCATGAAGTCCGATTTGAACGATTGCTTCTCCACTCATTTTGAATTGTTAGTTCTCCTCCGGCTTTGAGATACTCTGATTGCTTACGAAGTGTTGATAGTTTAACGAAGCGATCATCACCCACAGCCGTGGTATATGCATCTTTAATGAGGTGCTTATTTTTTCCGACTAATAAATCTATGTGTAGATGGTTACGTTTTGTGCACCAGGGAACAATATCGTTTAGAATACTCTCATAAAACTTTTTCGCAGCATTTCTGTTATAGATGTTTGCAACACTTGTCTTAAAAACGTGTTGATAAAATGGTGTTCCATAAACTTGTGTGGATATGTGCGTCTCCGTTTCATCTTTGAACTTATCTCGTTTGAAAAGCGATACAAAAAGATTTTCGGATTGTTCGAAACGTTTCTGCCATAAATTAGAGAGATGTTCAACAAGTTTGTCAAAGTCCATATTCAGTAATGCATCGTCTTCAAGGATCAGTCCAAAATCGGTATCCGTTGTCCATTGTGAGATTTCCTTAAAGATGCGCAAGTTCGTATGTGTAAGGGAGATACCGACACAGGGGGGCATCCCTTTACATTTATGAAACTGTGCTATTTCTGTTGCATCTAACCATTTATCTTGGCTTGAAAAATCACGGATCATCATGGGATGTACAACGTTTATCGCTGATTCTGGGCATCCATTGTCCAGCAGTGAACCTAAGATGCTTTCGCGTCTATCTAATGATTCTTTTATATTAATAACAAATACTTTAATGT
>RKRO01000538.1 GCA_007571355.1 Candidatus Poribacteria bacterium
ATTATACATCGATTTGCCCGTGAAGTCAAACAAAATTTCGGAATAACGGTTGTCAGTTACTGAAAACTGCACTGAACCTTGACACACGGGTTTAGACATGGTATCTTAATAGGTAGGGGTGGTTGCAGTACAGAATATCTGGATAGAAAACCAGAAGACGCGTGAACGCATGGCAACATTAAAGTTGCTATCGCCTGGCACCTAAGACAAATTTGCAAAACAGACAGAACATATCGTCTTGTCTGCGTCGCAGAGTCGGAATACGCTCACCTTGTATCTCAAAAACCAGCACTCTATCTTCCATGAAGGTCCGGAAGAATACGCTTGCACAGATGGAAACCGCCACTACCCAACTGCATAGACTAACTTGGTCAATATTTGAATAAATGTAAAAAGACTGCAGCTAACGGAATTGGATCGTAGTCGGCTATAATCCATCGAATCTTTTAATCTTGAAAATCAAGATACTGATAAAATCTGAAAAAACGGAATATGAACGCAGGTAAAAATATTAAGGAGACACAAAATGACACGACTTATCGCGTTACAATGGAGGTCTCACCTCCCATTAAATAGGATACGGATCACTTGGCTATTTCTCATCTCTCTTGCGTTTGCAGGATGTGGTGGACAGCTCGGAAAAATTGAACCGCCAATGGTTAATATAGCGATTGCAGAAGCAGAAGCGGCAATTACAGTCGCACAAGACGTTGATGCAGCATCACTTGCACCCGATGCGTTTCGAGCCGCTCATACAAATCTCGAAGCTGCAAAGCAGGCACTCACGGAAAAGAGAGGCAGCGACGCACTCCGCCTTGCATACCAAGCCAATGCGGATGCGAAACTTGCCCATCGACACGCCGTTAACGTCGCCAAGAATTCAGCACTTAACGCAACAATCCTCAAGAAGGAAACGAGCGTTAAAGCACTCAATGAAAAACTAAAGACAGCAGAAGAAAAGGTCTCACAGAAACAATCTGAGGCGCAGGACGCTTGGCGTGCATCAGAACAATTGCAACAGCGGATTCAAAAACTTCAGAGAGAAAATAGTGCGTTGGGCAATACAAGGGAAGCCTTTGGAAAACAGATAAGCGATCTCTCAAAGACTTTAGAAGAGGCACAAGAACGTGCCCGACGCGCGGAAAAGGAAATTCGTAATTACGGCACCGAACTTTCCCAACTCCGTCGTAAATTGGAAGTTGCTGACAAGATCGCAAAGGAGGAGGGATATCAGAAACGGGCAGCGATCGCTGAGGCAGAATCCATCAGAAAGCAGATGCGCGAACAGGCAGAGATCTATACCCGGAAACTTGCCCAAGCGAGTCAGCAGGATGTCGCTGCGAAACATGCTGAATTTATCGCGAAACAAGCACAAGCCTCCCGGGCGTATGAAGCCAGTCAACCCAAACTTTCGCCGCCGAAGACCGGGCGAACATCACTTTCCACCCAACAGATTGCAGCCGGTAAAGCCGCTCTTAACAATTGGGAAGGCGCGTGGCAAAACGAAAACTTAAATACGCATCTCGCCTATTACGACCTCAATATTGTTGCCGATAAAGTTGTGATTCTTGAGAGCAAAGAAAATCGGAGTAAAATTGACAGACAACAACTGGAATCGGACCTTCGCCAAATGCGTGCACACGCGTGGACGAAAGCCAAATTGGACACCGAAGTCGAAAGTGAAAGCGTCATCGGTATCCTGCAATTGAGCCGATTGGTACATCCGGCAGCTGACGAGAACGATACCGCTCTCTATGATGTTTGGATTCGCGAAGTTTGGATGCATCAAGTCGGGAGTAGTTGGAAGATCCACCATGAAATCTGGAAAATTTTTGAGAGAGTGCCTAATTTATAAGCGCGCATCTCAACGTGGACTTACACAAACACCTACTGGCGAAATTTTCTGATCTCGTCAATAATAAGAATCATCAAGACTACGTAAGTCCTATCAACTATGAGCGGAGGTTATATTGTGAACGACGCACAAAACTGGCAGAAAGACACTCCTAATAAATTGACGATACCCCGGAACCTGATATGGGGTGGTGCTATCGCCGCAATCGTTATCGCTTTTGTTGTGTTCCTACTCATATTTATGCGTTCGAGTGAAACGCCTACCGCTTTTTTAGCAAAGTGGAAGGGCGCGCTTGAATCCAGCGATCTCAAACAGTATGACGCACTTTGGGTTAAAAGCGAACGCTTGCGTCCGGATAGAGGCTATCCGAATACAGCAAAACTCCTAAGAGATAATATCCGGCTTGAAGTCAACCTTGAAGGCGGCAGCCAACCGTATAAAATTCCTCGATACGCGAACCGCTATGGTATTGAAGGCATACCCGTGACGGTTCACCTGCCTGATGGGGCGCAACAGCAGATACGAAATCTTGAGATTGAGAAGAAAGGGCTCATCCAACAGCGGTGGAAAATTACACAAGACGAGATTAGCGGTGACCATTATATCGCTACCGTGCCTGCGGAAACAACGATCCAACAGCCGAATCGTGCCAATTCATCTAACAGTCCAGTCGCGCCGTTTGTTCTCGCTTGGAAAAGCGCGCTGGAAAGACAGGATTCGACGGCATACACCGATCTGTGGGATAAATCTGCCCGAAAGAAACGCACCTCAAGTTTTCGGCGCGCACTCGGATTGATGTCCCAAGCACATATCATTGATCTACAAGATACGACTTACAGCCCGGGACTCACGCAGCGCAACCTTTATACCGTGGATGGCATTCGGGTAACGCTCCAAAATAACGGCGACATCATTGAAACCCATAACCGGACACTCAAGATTGAGAAGAAAGGGTTTTTCAGGAGAAAATGGAAACTGATTAACGATCAAGTGAGTGAAATATCGGGGGCTATCGTCCTTGAACAGACACAGCAACCGTCCGGGGTAAACACGGTTTCTGGCGATGAATCCGGCGGGACCTTCGACGGGAATGCGCCGCTGGATACGCAGCTGAAAACGAGACAAATATTGGGGAAATGGCAGGCTGCCTGGGAAGGGAAGGACCTAAATACCTATATGTCCATCTATTCTGACGAAGCCTTGATCACACGCGTCACTGTCCGTGGCGGCATAGAGACACCCGTCTACCTCAACAAAAAGCAGCTCCGTGCAAGTATGAAAAGGTTAAACAGCATGTATAGCGACATACAAGTTCAGATCTCTAACTTACAAGTCAACGGGGACCGCGCGGTCGCGGATGTCACGTTCTTACAGAAATTTACCGGCACACCCGCCAGCGGCACGCGTCCAGCTTATTCAGACTACGGCACCAAAAGACTGAATCTGATGATAGACCCCACCGATGGACATTGGCGGATCTACGCGGAAACATGGAGCCGCTACGAAGATGTACCGGAATATCCGAAAATGTAGGGAATGGGTTTCAGTTTTCAATTATCAGTTCATCAACTCAAGAGGCGGCTGATGCAATCAGAGGCTCCTTTAACTGATAACTGTTCTCACCGTGAAGCATGATAATTGATGCCCCTTAGGAAATATGCGCACCGAGTACCGAACCAGACGTAAAATCGAATTCGCAGATACCGATATGGCAGGAATCGTCCATTTTACACGGTTTTTTGTCTTTATGGAGACCGCAGAACACGAATTTTTACGTAGTTTAGGCACAAGTGTTGCCACCGAATGGAAGGGTCATAAAATCGGCTGGCCACGACTCTCGGTTTCGTGTCAGTATCTAAGTCCGCTCCGGTTTGAAGATGAGGTAGACATTCATCTCTGGATCTCAAGAAAAGGGACGAAGTCGCTCACATACCAATTTCACTTTACACGTCAGGGGGAAGATATCGCGCGTGGCGAGGTCACAACGGTGTGTTGTATAACAAACCCGGGTGAGAGCCTCCGTGCGATTCCGATCCCTGATTTTATTGCAGATCAGATATACTGTTCATCATAGCGCAGTGCTACAATCTTCACACGCCAATAGACGCTAAAAACATGCAACAACCGCGCAATGCGACATCTTCGCTGAAAATATCGCACTTATCCAAAGATTTCGGGGCAGTCAAGGTCCTGCGGAACGTTTCGTTCAGCCTCACAAGTGGCACATCTGTCGTTATCACGGGGCCCTCCGGTTCTGGTAAAAGTACACTCTTACATATCATCGGCACACTAGAAGAACCCTCGAATGGAATTATGGAGATTAACAATATAAACCCGTTCACGCTTTCGGAACCCGAACTTGCGGCGTACCGCAATTCCGTGATCGGATTTGTGTTTCAAGAACACCACCTACTTCCGCAATATTCTGTGCTTGAGAATGTGCTGATTCCGACACTTGCCTTCAAACAGAGCACCGATGCAACCGAACGTGCCTCTCAACTTCTAAAACGGGTGGGACTCACGGATCGTCAATCCCACCGACCTGCTGAACTATCAGGTGGCGAACGGCAACGTGTCGCGATTGCGCGCGCCCTTATCAATCAACCGGATATCCTCCTCTGTGATGAACCGACGGGCAACCTGGACACCGCTACGACCGATACCGTTGTCAATTTGCTTTTTGAGTTGCATCGTGCTGAGAAGACCTTATTGATTGTGGTGACACATAACCTCTCGCTCACCTCGCGCTTTGACCGGCATTTGCAATTGGTAGACGGTACTTGCACCATCGAAAGAGATGGCTAATACGCGCAACGGACGCAAATAAAGATTATGCCGAGATTCTCTTGGAACTCCCTTAAACATTTTTGGAAAATACATGTTATTGTCGCACTTTGCACTGCCGTAGCAACAGGTGTGCTTGCCGGTGCTTTGGTTGTCGGTAATTCGGTACGCGGGAGCCTACGAAGCCTAACAACCGAACGACTTGGCACAATCCAGCATGCCCTCCTTGCAGACCATTTTTTTCAGCCAAGTTTATTAAACCGACAGAACAAGGTCCCCGCAATTCTCCTGAACGGGACTATCATCGTTCCACAAACGCAAGCGCGGGCATCAAAAGTGAATATCCTTGGTGTACCAGATGGTTTCTTTGGATTCTGGGAAGCAGAAGCCCCAAACCTCAAGAAACCTGAAGGACAGCCTTTCAACGCAATCGTCATTAACGAAGCACTCCAAAAGGAACTGAACGTCCAAATCGGGGACGCGCTGCTCGTGAACATGTCCCAAGCAGCGGACATCCACCCAGAATTCCTGCTTGGTGAACGCGACGCATCCAAGGCTATCCAGAGCCTGCGAATGGTTATCCGCGATATAATTCCGACCGAAAACTTTGGGAGGTTCAGTCTACAAGCGAATCAGAGTCTACCGTTCAACGTTTTCATATCGTTGCCTGTCTTGCAAAAAGCACTCAGACAAGACGAAAAAGTGAACGCTATTTTTACAGCGGATACGGACGCGCTCTCGGCTGATGATCTCGAGCTCACATTAACCGCACTCGATCTGAATATCAAAGCCGGTGAGAATTACCTCGATCTCCAGAGCGATCAGTATCTCCTCAAACCTTTGTTCTCCGAAATTGCGCTGACGGTTGCTACTGAAAACCGTATTCCGACACTCCCAACGTTCACCTATCTTGCGAATACCCTCACTGCAAACGATAAGATGATACCGTATTCTACGATTGTTGCACTCCCGACAGATGAAGGAGAGTTCTCAAAACTGCTCAATAGACATACGACTGAAGCACAACAACTCGCTTATGAACAGTCTGAAGAGCAGATATTACTGATGGATGACGATATAGCAGAATTACGTAGAATAGAAAAAGAATACGGTAAACTGGCAAAAGCAAGACCGGAATTGGGAGCTACAGAAACCAGTCGAAAGCAACTTGCGGAATTGAAAGAAGTTGGTGATGCTTTAGGCGCAATCGTTACACGCTCGCGGCGAGGCGGTGATATCGTCCTCAATAGATGGGCTGCAGCTGATCTTGGCGTTGAAGTAGGGGACAGAATCGCAATCGCTTATTACAGCGTCACTGCAGCAGAAGAATATATTACTGAAACGGTCGTTTTTCGCCTCAAAGGAATTCTGCCGATCACAGGTCTTGCTGCAGATAGAGATATCATCCCTGAATTTCCGGGGATTCACGACACTGCCGATATGTCTGAATGGGAGTCGCCTTTCCCACTTGATTACACTTTGGTGCGCGACAAAGATGAAACATATTGGGATGAATACGGAGCAACACCGAAAGCGTTTATTCCGTTAGAAATCAGCAAACGGCTCTGGCAAAACCGGTTCGGTGATCTGACCACGATTCGACTCGGAACTGCCCCAGACAGCGATATCCAAGCAACACGGATGCTTTTTGAGACCGAATTCCTGAAAAAGATTCAGCCAGAACAGGTCGGTTTTCAGTTTTTATCGCCGCAAGCGGCGGGATTTCAAGCTTCCAAGGGGGCGACCGATTTCGGTATGCTGTTTGGCAGCCTCAGCGGTTTTATCATTATTGCTGTTGCCTTGTTGATTGCCATGCTTTTCCGCGTCGGTGTGGAGCAGCGGTCGCGTGAGATCGGACTGCTACAGGCTGTCGGTTATCCACTCGCCAAGATCCGTCGCCGTTTCCTTTATGAGGGCGCGGCCATCGCGGGTATCGGAAGTCTGTTAGGGTGCTTGTTCGCTGTAGGCTACGCGCAACTCATGATATTCGGGCTACAGACATGGTGGCTGCCTGCTATCGGTACGCCGTTTATGGAGCTCCACGTTAACACATTAAGTCTAATCACCGGTATCCTCATCGCGTTGGCTGTCGTGATGGTCTCTATCCGTCTCATCGTTCAACAATTGGGACAAATACCCCCGACCGCGCTCCTTGCCGGTAAAACCGATTTTGATGAAGCCAAGGTCAAATCGAAATCTCAAAAGGCAAATATCCCAAGTCGTTGGGCAGCAAGAATACCTGCCTTAATCCTCGGAATTTGGTTCGGTATCTTTGCGGGACGCACCTTCTTTACTGATGGTTGGAGCGGAATCGTTATACTTGTTGTGATAGCCGCCATTGTAATATTTTCTGTTCGAAAAGGTTTCCGTATTGGGACCCACCCGGACCTCGCCCCCCAGCACATGAAATCGTTCACGCTTTTCGGCAGTATCGGGGTCGGCGTAGGTTTGGTGATTTCACCTTTTACTTTTATTCCATGGATTCATGATATAGTTAGGACAGTTACAGGATGGTTTGAGCATCCTATTTTTCACTTCTTAATGTTCACCCTTTCAATTCTTGGTATAGGTTGGTTAGTCTTTGATAGATGGCTAAGTTCACAGAATGTACCAAGCAAATTGAACAGAATACAGTTTGCCCTTAAAAACGCGGCTCGGCAGCCGGGGCGGAGTAAAACTTGTGTTAAAACAATCAGTTTGGCGTGTTGTATCATCGTTGCAGTCGGTGCGAATCGGCACGATGCCCCCCCAGAGACAGAATACACTTTTGTTGCCGAAGCCGCACTCCCTTTACACCAAAGCCTAAACACACCAGATGGTAGGTTTGAACTCGGTTTCTCTGAGAAAGATTCCGAACTTCTGAACGCATCGGAAATATTTTCGTTCCGTGTGCTACCGGGTGAAGATGTCAGTTGCCTGAACCTCTACCAACCCCAGAAACCGCAAATTTTAGGGGCACCGGATACCATGTTGACGAAATACCCTTGGAGTCAAATAAGCGTTGTTCAACCTGAGGCGGGTAGAGCCCCCGCTATTGCTGATGAAAACTCGCTCCGTTGGATTTTACACCACAACCCAGAGGACGATTTTATCGTTCAAGATGAGTTCGGGAAACCCCTTAGCCTTGAACTTGTAACACTGTCGGACAGTCTCTTCCAGAGCCAATTGATCATCTCGGAATCCAATTTTACACAATACTTTCCGAGTCAAAGCGGGTATCAGTTTTTCCTCATCAAAACACCCCCTGACCGACAGGAAGCGACGGCACAAATCCTTGAAAAAACGTTGGTTGATTACGGTTTCGATCTCACATCGGCATCCGAGCGGTTGGCAAATTATCGGGCAGTCGAGAATACTTATATCTCGACTTTTCAGAGTCTCGGTGGTTTAGGTGTCCTCCTCGGCACTTTCGGGTTGGCCCTGATACTTTTTAGAAATATCATTGAACGTCGGGGTGAGTTAGCGACCTTACGCGCCTTTGGTTTCCGTCGACAGTTGCTCTCGCGGATGCTGTTCCTCGAAAGCTGCTTTCTACTCGCTATCGGGATGCTCATCGGAGTCGTCGCCGGACTCGTGGCAATTCTGGGTTCTCAAGGGCATCTTCCCTCTTTTCCGTGGGTATCTCTCACAATTACCTTGTTTTTTATCTTTGGTTTCGGTATAATTGCAAATGCAGTTGCTGTTGCAGTTGCACTCCGAAGTCCACTTTTAAGTACACTCAAATCCGAATAAGATACAAGCACAATATTTGTTCTGCTTGTGGAAGGGGTTTGTACCCTCGAATGTGTTCTGCACACTGTATAGGAAAATACGCCATGCGCCCTGTTAAGTTCAAAACGATACGCTCCGTTGTCTACGCGACCTTGTTCACCATCTGCTTGCTGATGCTGAATGGTTGTTCCGGTGATTCCGAGCCAAACACATCAGACGCGGTCAACTACACGGAACAAGGGTGGCAATTCTACGCATCAGGTGACCATGCACAAGCACTTCTAAGCTTTGAGCGTGCCATCAACTTCGATGAGACGCTTGCAGACGCACACAACGGGATCGGATGGAGCCACCTCAGTCTTTCGTTGAATGCACCGTTGGCACAAGAAGCGTTCCAGAACGCCATTCAACTTGATAACTCGAACGCCGATGCGTGGGTAGGATTGGCGACGGTGCTTTACTTACGGAACAAGGAGGCCAACGATTTCATATCTGCGATCCGTGCGATTGACAACGCGCTGCAAGGGAATGCAGAATACCTTTTTCGGCACGATTATCAATCCAAAGCCGATCTCTATGCGTTGAAGGCAGCGTGTTACTATTATCTCGGTGAACACCAACCCGCAACTGTAGAACTCAATAAAGCACTCCAAATGGATACAACAAACAGGACTGCGGTCACCTTGCAAAATTTGTTGGCAGAATAATCGTCAGTCAAAGCAGTGTTGAGGCAGTAAAGGGTATAGCATCTGCTACAACGATCAGTGCTGAAGGTTTACGACAACTGAATTAGAACAAAGCCGTAGCCTGAAATGGAAGGATTTTTGTGAACGCTAAAATCCAATGCGAAGAAAGGATTTCTTGAGATTTACGAGTGGCACTTCCAGGGATTAACCCACGTATTTTAATCGCAAGGGGAATTAAAAATAAGGAGAAAAATATGTCTCAAAACGTTATTACATCTACAGAATTGACCCACTTAACACCGCTCCATCGCGGTAAAGTCCGGGATCTCTACGATCTCGGCGATGAACTCCTAATTATATCCACGGATCGCATATCCGCTTTTGATGTTGTCTTACCGAACGGCATTCCAGACAAGGGGCGCGTCTTAACCGGGCTGTCCAAATTCTGGTTCAAATACACCGAAGCCATTGCCGATAACCACCTCATTGCCACGGAAGTTGAAGATTATCCGGATGTCCTGCAGCCCGACGCTGAACTTTTAAAAGGACGCTCCATGCTCGTGAAAAAAGCCGATCGCGTTGACGTTGAATGCGTTGTCCGCTGTTATCTCGCCGGTTCTGGTTGGTCCTCGTACCAAAAAACAAGTGAGATCTGTGGACAGAAACTTCCGGCTGGCCTGAGCGAATCCGATCGACTTCCCGAACTCTTGTTCACACCAACAACCAAGGCAGAACAAGGCGAGCATGACGAACCGATCTCTATTGCGGAAATGCGCAATCAGGTCGGTAGCGAGTTGACAGATCGACTGATTGAAACCAGTTTCGCCCTCTTCAGAGCTGCGAGCGAACACGCTGAAAACACGGGTATTATCCTCTGTGATACCAAATTTGAATTCGGACAGCGCGACGGTCAATTGATTGTCATTGATGAAATCTTCACACCGGACTCTTCCCGATTCTGGCCCGCGGATCTCTACGAACCCGGTAAATCGCAACAAAGTTTCGACAAACAGTTTGTTCGAGACTACCTCACCGAGATCAGTTGGAACAAACAGCCGCCCGCGCCCGAATTACCAGAGGACGTTATCTCGAAAACGAGCGAGAAATACCGAGAGGCATATCGTCTCATCGTCGGTGAAGAATTATAAGGGCGCGATGTTTCTGCTTGGGGTATTTGCAATGTAACACAAGGAATGGATGTAGCCTATTCCCAGACAATATCTGGGGCTTCTGCGGATTTTCCTGTGCTCGCGATCCTTCTAATCGTATCTGCTGAAATTATACGAGGGAACAACAATGCCAGGTCCACTCAGCGGCATAAAGGTTTTAGATTTGACCCGCGTACTCGCCGGTCCGTATGCGACAATGATCCTCAGGGACCTCGGCGCGGACGTTATCAAAATTGAGCAACCCGGCATAGGCGACGAATCTCGCAACTTCGGTCCCTTCAAAAACGGGTTTAGCCTCTACTTCATGAGCGTGAATCGCGGAAAACAGAGCATAACGCTCAATCTCAAATCTGAACGTGGGCAATCCGTATTCAAGCGGCTGTTGGCGCATTCCGATGTTGTCGTGGAGAACTTTCGACCCGGAACGATGAAAAAATTAGGGTTAGACTACGATACGTTGAAAGCATCGCATCCTTCGCTTATCTATGCAGCGTGTTCTGGTTTCGGACAGACCGGTCCTTATGCAGAGCACGGCGCGTATGATATGATTATCCAAGGCATGGGCGGCATCATCAGTATCACGGGGGAACCCGACGGCCCACCGGTACGTGTCGGTACCTCTATTAGCGACATCACAGCCGCGCTCTTCACGACAATCGGTATCCTCTCCGCACTACATCACCGCAATAAGACAGGGAAAGGTCAGTTCGTCGATGTTGCGATGTTGGATAGCCTCGTCGCTGTCTTGGAGAACGCCATCGTCCGTTATTTCGCTACGGGTGAACCGCCGAAACCGCTCGGGGCAAGGCACCCAGTGATTACACCGTTTGAAGCGTTCGCGTCTGCAGATGGACATGTTATCATTGCACTCGGCAACGATACGCTCTGGACGAAATTCTGTGAACATGTCGATCGGCAGGATCTCATTTTGGACGCACGTTTTCAGACAAATGCCGATCGAACAGAAAACCACGGCGAACTGTTTCCCATCCTTTCGGAGATTATGTCGCAACGCACAACGGAGGACTGGGTGGATGCGCTCGGAAAAATCGGTGTGCCGTGCGGTCCGATCAACGCGATGGACAAAGTGGTCAATCATCCACAGATCCAAGCACGTGAGATGATTACTCGCATCGCGCACCAGATCACTGGCGAAGTGGAAGTCCCCGGAGTACCAATCAAACTTTCGGAAACACCAGGAGATGTGAATGCACCGGCACCCAGTCTCGGCGAACATACAACCGAAATTCTAACCGCTGTCCTGAAAATGTCGCCAGACGAGATAGCGAAGTTGAGGCAGGACGGCGTTGTTTGAAAGGCTGACGGCTATCCCGAAAAGGAGCGCGTATGTCAAGTAAAACTTCACAAAGATTACACGGGACGAACCCATTGACGCATGAAGGTGACCTCGCAGCGCAGATGGTTGAGGTCCTTGACGGTTATGTGAGTGATGCGGTGGCGGATTCCCTTGAAAAACGGCAAACGTTGTGGCATCGCGACTATAGTTCTCATGAAGCCTACGCTGCATCCATCAAACCGAACCGAGAACGGTTCAAAAAACAGATCGGGTGTATTGATGAACGGCTACCGATTGAAGAACTTCATTACATCGCCACGACAAAAGATACCGCGCAGATCGTAGAAGATGAGCGTTACACAGTATCCCGTGTCCGATGGCAGGTTTTTGATGAGGTTGAAGGTGAAGGACTCCTCTTAGAACCGATCCACAACACTCCGATCACTGCCCAAGTCGTTGCTCTGCCGGATGCTGACTGGACACCAGAGATGGTAACGGGTGTAACAGACGAATTACCACCGAATGCCCAGTTCGCTCGCCGCTTGGTGAAAGCGGGGTGCCGCGTTGTCGTGCCGCTCCTTATTAACCGAGAGGACACTTATTCGGGGAACCCGACTCTCGGCGCGATGACGAACCAACCGCACCGCGAATTCATCTACCGGATGGCGTACCAACTCGGCAGACATATCATCGGGTATGAAGTCCAGAAGGTGTTGTCGTTAGTCGATTGGATGGCTCTTACCGAATGGCCGATCGGTGTCATCGGCTACGGCGAAGGTGGACTCATTGCCTTCTACAGCGCAGCGGTTGATACACGGATTCAAGCATCAGTTGTCAGCGGATATTTTCAATCGCGACAGGAAGTATGGCGAGAACCGATTTACCGCAACGTGTGGGGATTGCTACACGAATTCGGTGATGCTGAAATCGCGAGTCTCATCGCGCCGCGCCCCTTGATTATCGAAGCGAGCCGGGGCCCTGAAATCGCTGGACCGCCGACACCAAGACCCGGACGCAGCGGTGCCGCACCCGGACAACTGGTGTCCCCACCGATTGATTCTGTCGAATCAGAATTTAACCGCACACACAATTTCTACCAACAACTCGGCAGTGAAGATGCTTTACATCTCGTCTCTACTGAAGATAGACTTCCAGGTTCCCAAGCGGCGTTGAACACGCTGCTTACCGGCCTCGGTGTCGAAAGTGCACACACTGATGGAGACCTATCTGCTACCCCTGCTGCCGTAAGTGATTTCAATGACGACGTGCGACAGAAACGGCAGTTTACGCAACTCGTTAATCTGACGCAACGCTTTTTGCGGGAAGCGGCATCGCAACGGAAACAGTTCTTCTGGGATAAAACCGATACGAGCTCATTGACACGCTGGGAAGAGACGTGCGCGGATGCCAAAACCTATTTCTGGGACGAGGTTATCGGCAAATGTCCATCCCCGGATACCCCTGCCAATCCGAGAAGCCGATTGATTTATGACGAACCACGTTGGAAAGGCTATGAAGTCGTCCTTGATGTCTGGAAAGACGTTTTCGCCTACGGTATTTTACTGCTACCGAACGATCTGCAACCTGGCGAACAGCGTCCGGTTGTTGTCTGTCAGCACGGTTTAGAAGGGAGACCGCAGGATACTGCCGATCCGAAGATAGAATCTGTCTACCATTCCTACGCAGCACAATTGGCAGATAGCGGGTTTATCACCTATGCACCGCAGAACCCGTATATCGGGGTGGACGCTTTCCGGGTCATCCAACGTAAGGCGAACCCGATAAAATGGTCGATCTTTTCGTTAATTGTGCGTCAACATGAGCGGACACTCGACTGGTTAGCAGAACAGCCGTTTGTCGATGCCGATCGAATCGGGTTTTACGGGTTATCTTATGGTGGTAAGACGGCGATGCGCGTTCCAGCACTGCTTGATCGCTACGCTTGCTCAATCTGTTCCGCTGATTTCAACGAATGGATCGTCAAAAACGCGACTGTTGACGCACGCTATAGTTATATGTTCACGGGTGAGTATGAGATGCCGGAGTTCGATTTAGGAAACACGTTCAACTACGGCGAGATGGCAGGTCTGATCGCGCCGCGTCCGTTTATGGTAGAGCGTGGACACGACGATGGCGTTGCCCCAGATGAGTGGGTCGCGCACGAGTTCGCAGTCGTCCGACGACTTTACGTCCGATTGGGCATTGCCGATAGAACGGAGATAGAATTCTTCGATGGCGGACACCAAATCAATGCCGACGGCACCTTCAAGTTCCTACGCCGCCACCTGAACTGGCCCGAACCGTAGAATCCGTTCTACCCAACCGACAGTATTTAACGAGCAATCGTAAGATGCCTACTGACAACTGAAAACTATAAAAAATCCATGATCTATTCAATCATCGTCAGCGCGGGCTTAGAAAACATTGCACGTGAGGAACTATCGGAACGTTTCGATAACACCGGACATCTGAAAATCCTCGAACGCAAACCGCACCGCCTCATTTTTCGATACACCGGCAATCCACGTGAACTCCTATCGCTCCGTTCCGCCGAACATCTCTTCCTCATGCTGAAGCAGCTGCCAAACATGACACGTTCACGCAGCTCGTTGGCAGCACTGAGCAGCTCGCTCACACGCTTCAATTTCAAAGAGACGTATGAATGCTGTCAGCAGGTAGGTATCAATACCCGAAAGCGGATGCCGTTCCGGGTGACAAGCCGACTCTCAGGAAAACGGAACTTCCGACGCATAGACCTACAGCGGGTGATTGAACATGCACTGTTAGCAAGGGGATGGCATCTAACCTCTGGGCACTCAGCGTTGGAGGTCTGGGCAGAAGTACACGGAGACGACGGCTATATCAGCGTCAAACTCTCAGGAAACGATATGGCACAGCGTCCATACAAACAGGCACATATCCCCGCATCCCTCAAACCGACGGTGGCGTACAGCATGGTACGCCTCTCACGCCCACACCCAACCGATGTCTTCTTAGATGCGATGTGCGGTGCTGGCACCATCCTGTTAGAACGCGCATTGATAGGGCGCTATGACTATTTGATCGGTGGCGATGTTTCCACAGCCGCGTTAGGGGCCACTGTCGCAAACTTCGGTAGGCAGCACCAACCACGCCAGTTCTTTCGGTGGGATGCACGCAAATTACCGATGCAGCGAGGGACGGTCGATAAGATCGTCTGTAACCTTCCCTTCGGTCAGACTGTTGGGAATCTGCCACAACTGACGAATCTATATCGCCATACGCTCAAGGAATATGCGCGCGTCCTGAAACCGAGGGGGCGGATGGTCCTCCTCACTTCGCAACGGATGCTCCTTGACGACGAACTGCAGCACCTGCGTTTTCTCAACGTACGACGACGCTTAGCAGTCGATGTCCGCGGAAAAAAGGCGTGGATATACGTCATTCGATTCACATAGCACATCACATATATATCCAAAAAAGGCGGGGTTACGAACCCCGCCGACTAACTAACGATTGATGACTGACTGCTGATTGTTGACGGTTTCCGCCGGCTATTCCAGCTCCGGTACCCGCACTGCCACCTCTTTCCCAGCTGCATGTGATCGGAAAATACCGTCCATAATCACGTTTGTAAGTAAGACACCCTCCGGTGGTATCGGCGATGGGGCATCTGCTTTGATCGCCTCTCGGAACGCTCTCATCTGTGCCGCCCAGTTATCTTCCGCCGGGAATCCAGAGAACCGGATCGTCGTCATCCCTTCTGGTGGATTCGGTTCTGCCGTTAATCCTTCCGATTCAACAAACTTCTTGAGATCGCCGGCATACGCATCGGCGTAAATAACCGGTCCATTCAACGAGAAACCTGCTTTCGTCCCCAGATGAAAGTTGCCACCGAGCGAGTCTTGATGCACTGCCCAAGAAATTTTGAACACCATCACCCCACCATTCTCAAACCGTACCCACGCCGCACCGAATTCTTCAACGTCCATGATCCCCTTAAATCTCGGATCTTGTTGTGAGATGTAATCCTCGGTAATTGCCGAGACACGCACCGGTTTCGGATACCCCATGGCATACAGCGAAGCGTGCATGTTATAAACACCGATATCAACGGTTGCTCCTGCCCCCGCTGTTTTCTTATAGATGAATGTATGTCCAGGGTTCCCGCGGCGCCTGCACCCTGCGGATTCAGAGTAGTAGATATCGCCGAATAACCCCGCGTCATACGCTTTTCTTATGAATTGGAGCCTGGGGCTAAACGTCGGGTTAAGACCGATTTGCAAGATTTTGCCGGATGCCTTCGCCGCGCGCACCATCGCGGTCGCGTCGGAAAGCGTTGCTGCCATCGGCTTTTCACAGAGGACATGTTTACCGGCGTTCAATGCTGCCACTGTCGGTCGCCGATGCCCCTGATTGTAAGTGCAAACACTCACTCCATCGAGCTCGTCCATTTCAAGCATCTTGTTGTAACTTGAAAAAGCGTTCTTTCTCGGAACACCCCACTCATCAGCAGCTTGGTTCGCTTTACTTTTGATAATGTCGCAGACGGCGACGATTTCGAAACCACCGACCTTCTCGTAGGTACTCCGATGTGCACGCGAAATACCACCTGTACCAATAATACCAACTTTGACAGTCATGTTGTTCCCTCCTGAAATAAATTTAGGAAAATATGCCCTCTCCATTGACGGCTGTCGCATATCATCCCGTAACAAAATTGATTGCCATAAAAGTTTAGACGATATTGCCTTAGATTGCAAGCGAAAAGTATTGCACAATCTTTTTTATTATATTTCGGAAAACCACGTATCTTCATACGTTTAGCGGACTGCCGTTCTGCGGATGTCAAAGTTGATACCTCTGTTATCAAGAAACTTCAGGACGCATCTCACATGTGCAAACCCACGGTCAAAAACAAACACAGGGTCACCGCTTTACCCTCTGTCGATTGGCGACACTCACCGCAGTGACCGTCAAGAAGAAGTTGCGTTGGCTCGTTTTTTTCACACAAGCACCTTTGAAAACTTCTTGGAAACCTGCTATAATCTTTTCGGAGTTCGTCCGTTTACGGGAATACCACATCGGCATACCTCCTAATGTTTCCTAAAAAAACATCTATTTTATGGAGGTATTGTACGATAAACCACCTGATTTTACCGCTTTTCTTTCGCCAAACAGGTGATGTCTTGCGTTCGTTGCTGCATCAGTCGTGTGAGCACAGGTGGCAGGAGCGTCTCATTAGAGAGACGATAAGATGTCCGCAGAGATTATGTCCTATAGATGTGAAACGTGAGAAACTTCAGACCGTGGCGCGGGTGTCCACCTTAGACATCCTGCGGGCAATGGGCAGATGAGGTTATCCCCCTTGAGAAGGGAGCAGGAGGGTTCAGGTTACCCCTTGAAAACGATGCAGACGTGTATCGGTGTGAAAATAAGGAGATTTTAACATGCTAAAACAACTTTTCAAAAACTGCCTGTTTATGGGTGGATCGGTATTTTTTTTGTTGTGTGTTGTTGGGAGTCTGACCTATATGTGGCATGCGGAACGCGAAGGTGCGGAATACGCTGCGGAGACGGCGGACATCGCCCGTCGATGGAGCGAGAAACAGAAGGCAGAACCGCCTGCGGGAACACTTGTTGGT
>RKRO01000087.1 GCA_007571355.1 Candidatus Poribacteria bacterium
TTGCGATTCTATAACTGCCTGGACCGCACTCACTACGGCGGCAGAATTCCCGAATACTTGGTAATCTTCCATGACTGCTTGGAGAAAACCAATTGCTTCTTCTTGGTCAGCGGCAAGTCGTTCAATTAAGTACGCTCGCCAGTTTAACATTTCCCTCATCGTTGTGTCTCCTTGTACTCCCGCCAGTTGTTTTTTGCGCGTGCAATATCGCGCGTCTGCGATGACTTGTCACCGCCACAAAGCAGAAGCACGGATGACGCATTAACGATTTCTCCAATCTCTATGATTATTAGCATAACCTATACGATACACTTTAGTCAAATAAAAAAGTCAAATAAAAACCCTTGATTTTCGGAACCTTTCATGATACAATACAATCAAAAAAGGACATGTAGCATGAAAATTCTGGTTATCGGGCAAGGCGGACGTGAACACACACTCGTCTGGAAGCTTGCCCAGAGCCAACGCGTCGAAAAAATATATTGCACCCCTGGTAACGCCGGCATCGCACAGATCGCAGAAACTATGCCAATGCCGAATAGGTTCACCGACTTAGCAGATTGGGCGGAAGCCGAAAATATCGCGCTAACCGTTGTCGGTCCCGAAGCACCGTTAGCCGAAGGAATCGTTGATGTGTTCACCGAGCGCGGTCTGAAAGCGTTTGGGCCCAATAAACACGCAGCACGCTTGGAAGCAAGCAAGGATTTCGCCAAACGATTGATGCTCGAAAATGGAATCCCGACAGCAGAACACAAGACATTTACGGATGCCGAAGCAGCGATGGCTTATGTCGAAGATCAAAATAAACCAGTTTTCGTTAAGGCAGATGGACTCGCTGCAGGAAAAGGCGTTATCCCCGGACGTACCTTCAAAGAGGCATCGCAGGCTGTCACAACAATTTTGGTGGATAGAGCATTCGGCGACGCAGGCAATAACGTTCTGATTGAGGAAGAATTGATCGGCGAAGAAGCCTCTTTTACCGTTCTCACGGATGGCGCCTACTGCCTCCCGTTTGTCAGTTCACAAGACCACAAGATGTCACACGACGGGGACACTGGGAAAAACACCGGTGGGATGGGCGCATACTCACCAGCCCCTGTTATCACGCCAGAGTTACACGACTATGTCATGCAGCGCGTCGTTTACCCGACCGTCAACGGAATGGCGGCTATCGGCAGCCCGTTCAAAGGTGTACTCTACGTCGGATTGATGATTACCGACACCGGCCCAAAAGTACTCGAATTCAACTGCCGTTTTGGAGATCCAGAGGCACAAGTCCTCTTACCGCGCCTCAAAAGCGATCTCGTGCCACTGCTCATCGCATGTATTGACGGAACCCTTGCACAGCACGCTGATGTCCAATGGTCCGATGAAGCCGCAGCGTGTGTCGTCATGGCTTCAGGCGGCTATCCCGATCCATACCAAACAGGCGAAATTATCACTGGACTCGAAGATGCCGATGCGACTGAAGGTGTCACGGTCTTTCATGCTGGCACAAAGCAGGAGGGTGAAAATATCGTCACGGCGGGCGGGCGAGTGTTAGGAGTCACAGCTGTCGCCGACGGACTGCACAATGCAATTCAACAAGCGTATCAAGGCGTTTCTGCGATTCACTTTGATAAAGCACATGCACGGACCGACATCGGATATAGGGCATTAGAAAAATGATCGTGTCATGAGATAGAAATATGACTCCTGAACTCACCTACAAAATCGCTAAATGCTGCCACCCACAAGAGAATGATCCGATTACCGGCTATTTCAAGGAAGATGGCACTATCACTGTCCATCATACGACTTGCAACGCAGTGCAAGGTTTGCGACCAGAACGGTTATTGGCGGTCGCATGGGACGAGGTTCGGACAACTGAAATGTCAGCAGCACCTGCTACACTTGCACCTGAATTCGCTGAACTTGATGAGACCAACTATTTTATTCTGAAGCATCATCAAGAGCTCGGAATGGACTATTCTATTGTTGTCGCCGAAACTCTAAGGGTTCCACTTGAGGAAATGCACAAGCGACACCGAAAATTAAGGGAACTCGGCGGACTCAAAAGGGTGCAAAGACGTGTAATCCATTATCGTAAGAATATCGTTAAAGGTAAATGGATCAAGCACCGCAATCACACCTATTACGAACTGACACCGGAAGGCGAAACGTGGATTCAGGCTTTTGAGAATCAAAATACCGCGCACAGAACAATACAAAAATAAAATGTGGAGGGCTTAACCCGTGTTAAATCAACGCACGCATTGGCAGATTGGCGCACAAAAACGTAGGAATCGGATGCGATCTGTCGTCTTGCTATCCCTTATCTTGCACATGATTATCATCATCGTCTACCTGTTCTTACCAATGAATCAAATCGCCGAGGAGAATACAGACGTTTTTGCAGTCGACCTGCTTGCCGAAGCGGAAGCACCCAAAAAACGGAAACAGAGACCGAAACCACCGCTCACCAAAAAGATGTATGACCCAAACCAAGATCTCGCCAGAGATGCAATGGATAGGAAAATTGAAACCGCTCGGAACAAGATGGATGAAGTCGTTAAACTCAGTCCACGCGTCGTTCTTGAAGATGTAGAAGTCAACGAAGCACCCCTGAGCGAAATCGTCCCGGAGGTTATGACAGATGCCCAATTGCGCGATGCGGAAGCCTCTAACCTCAGTCGATTAATCGCACAACCCGGACGCACTGACGGACGCGGTGTCGTTACTGGCAGAGTCCGAGCGCGCGGCGACGGATCCGGGCGATTCCGCGGCACTGGCCAAGGCGGCGGCGATGGGCTCCTCGGCGGCGGTGGAAAGTCCGGCACCTCCGACCGCCTCGGTATCATTGATTTCCTCAACGAATTCAGCGGACCCAAAGATATCGTTTACTGCTTGGACACCTCGGCAAGTATGCAGGCAGCAGGTCTTAATAAACTGGAATTAGCCGTTGACTCGCTCAAGGATTCTATACTTATGCTCGGCGACGAGGATACCTTGAATGTGGTAGCCTTCTCTACGCAGGCGAGAGCCATGCACAAGCAAATGCTACCCGCAAATGCTGCAAATATAGAACGCACCTTGAAGTATCTGAACAAATTCACACCTGAAAGCATTCAGGCCAATGTAGGAACGAACATCCTTGCTGCACTTGAAAACGCGCTAACATTAGACCCATCCGTTATCGTTTTAGTGACAGATGGGCTTCCAACCACAGTGAGCGGACATTCTATCGAGACAAACACGCAGAAGATTCTCGACGCGGTACGGGAAGGGAACCGCAATAACGCTGCTATCTATGTCGTCGCACTTGAGATTGACCTGAAACGTTCCGCCGGTGCGCAGCTGCTTGTCTCGCTTGCTCAAGAACATAATGGGCAAATAAAAGTGATAGGAACACAAAAGTTAACAGAATTGGGAAAATCGGACCTGAGATTGGAGTAAACATGAATCAAAAATCTGCTATAGGTATGATACAGCGATTTCAATTGGACAGTAAAGTAAGCCTCGTCACCGGCGCGAGCCGTGGTATCGGACTTGCAATGGCAGAAGGACTCGCCGGGGCTGGTTCAGACCTCGCTATTGTCGGCAGAAAAATAGAGACGCTGACACCCATCGCCGAACGCATTGCTAACGAAACCGGCAAAAAGATCCTTCCAATTCAGGCAGATGTCGGTAACCTCTCAGACATCGACGCACTTGTTACACAAACCGTGGAAACGCTCGGGAGGCTTGATGTACTCGTCAACAATGCAGGTGTCAATATCCGGAACCCTGCGCTGGAATTCACCGAAGCGGATTGGGATTTCGTCACAGATGTCAATCTAAAAGGCGCGTTCTTTCTTGCAAAAGCCTGCGGCAATGTCATGAAAGAACAGAAATCAGGCAAGGTTATCAATACCCTATCGCTTACCTCAGCGATCGGTCTGCCAACGAGTGTCGCCTACACAGCGGCAAAGGGCGGACTCCTCCAATTAACAAAACTCCTCGCCGTAGAATGGGCAGAACACAACATTCAGGTCAACGGCATCGCCCCCGGCTTCATCAGAACAGAAATGACTGCCCCCGCACGCGAAGACAACCGAAACGCATGGATTCTCAATCGGACCCCCGCCGATCGATGGGGCGAACCCGAGGACTTAGCAGGCTTAACAATCTTCTTCGCCTCTAACGCCTCTGATTTCGTCACAGGACAGATGGTCTTCGTGGATGGTGGGTTCATGGCAGGCAGCGACTGGAGGCGACGTTCCTGAAATGAAAAAAGATAGCACTCTCCTGCAAGACGACAGTTCTGCAGCATTAACGCACATCGAACAGATCCTCTACGAATTTCAGATTGAAAATGTGTCACTCTTTGACCACGATCCTGTCTTACGGATACAGGTCTCGGACGCACAATTTGAACACGCCCTTCAATTGCGTGAAACATTAGTCGAACGGATAAAACCCCTCGGATACCGATTCATCGCCATTGATCTAGACACCTTGTAGCATAACCTGTTAGGGGGTGCTATCACAAATGAAAAACACAAACCACACCGCAGTTAAGCAGTTTTTCAAGTGCTGAATTGCCGAGTCAAACGAAACTTCACCCTCCTGGACCAGTTCGACAATACTACTTTATTGTAAAGCCCGTAATTATGGAAACACATCACATCGAAGCGAGGGCCCTCTGACCCCCTGCTTGCAAGGCGGTTTTTACTGGGGTGTTTCTTCGACTATCGTTTGGACAGTTCTTGTCGCGTGACCGTTGTGTTTTCAAAGGGCTCTCTATTTTTCTGGAACTTTGCATCTGTGTGGAACTTAAATAAAAATGCTGCACGCCAGCGGCGTGCTCTGTCTATAGCAACTTTTAATTCCAAATATGGCCCTAATTTATACCCCAATTTGACCCCACACCCCACATATTC
>RKRO01000262.1 GCA_007571355.1 Candidatus Poribacteria bacterium
TTCTTAAATCGAAAACTCTCATATATTCAGGGTACTTGAAGACGTATAATACTGTTCTCTTTTCACTGCGTCACCGACAAGATCCAGTCTCGAATTAAGTCCAATACCACTGGTGAAAGCGTCTCTTCAATGGCACCGTACTCGTTCACCAAACCTGTATGCGCGCGTTGAAATAGGTGATTGTGTTTCGGCAAGCGATGTACAGTAACATCCTGATTGCCACCTTTTTCAAGTGCCTCAGCGATAGCCGTGAGGTTTTGCTCAGCATCAACCTGTACATCCAGTTCACCGTTGAGTGCAAGGACAGGGATACGGATTTTCTCAAATGCAGGACGCGGATCGAAAGTAAGAAAGTAGCGCATCCACGGCGTAAGTGACTGCTCCACAAGTGCCTGTACCTGTCCCTCGTCCTGCTTCGCAGGCGGAACACCGTTAACTTCAAGCTGGCTGCGTACAATTTCCTCAACCCCTTGTCGTCTCTCGTCCGCCGCCATATCTTCTGAAGTCAAGATCGTAAACAACTGATCAAGAAGCATGAGTAAATTCTGCTTCCGTTCAATCGCGATTCCTGCTGCGTCGAAAATGCGTTCGTTCTGTTTACGGAGCAACTCGGCACCGGGTACACCGGGACCTGCCATCAGTACGATGAAACTAACATCGTTGCTGCGACTCGCGACGATGGCTGCGATGAGACCGCCTTCGCTGTGGCCGATCAACCCAATAGTACCGATCCGATCATCCTGCTTGAGAAACGCTACGCCTGCTTCTACGTCAGTTGCGAAGTCTGCCGTGGTTGGCAGTTTCGGATGCGGCGTTGACTTACCGATACCAGGATCATCCACACGGAGGACAGCAATATCTGCACGTCTCAGATGGTCAGCGAGCACCCAAAACGGCTTGTGCCCGACCAATGTCTCGTCTCGATCCTGCAGACCGCTACCGGAGATAAGCAACACTGCTGGAAATGTCCGGTCGCCTTGTGGTAACGTCAAAGTACCTGCAAGGTTGACAGCACCGTTCTGAAATGTGACCTCTTCAATCTTATAGGGGAACGGGGGTTTCGGTTCTTGCGGTCTTTCAGGTCCCTTGACCCTCTCTCGGGAAAGTCGAAATCTGAATGTGCTCCCCCCTTGGCTGAAGGTACCACTCATAGCACCGGCTTGCAGTTTTCCATCAAAAGTTGGATTCCCCGGAATGTTGCGTATTGAGAATTTGACGTGCACACTGTCATCTTCTTCACCGACGTGAATATCAGACAGTAGTAGATCGTTTGCCCCTTGGGTCGGAATATCAATAGTCCCTGTCCATTCATTATCAGTGCGGGTGAGATCTACCTTGACGGCAATGGGTTGACCGGGGATTTCGATCTGTCCTTCCCAATGCCCGGTAACACGGTTCTCTGCATGAGAAACTGAAAGACCGACGACTACTGCCATGACAACGACGAGTGCCTTCAGTCCACCAGATTCTATCTGTAATCGGAAACGCTGATGAAAATTGCTTTGCACTTAGATTAATCCTTATAGGTTCGCTTTTGGGTTTTCCCACGTGGTGGCTAATTTACCTGCCGGGTAAAGTGCCCACGCGGATTTGAGTCCTCTTGTCAGGAGGACATATAAGTATACCACAAAACCGCGAAATGCGCTGTCGAAAAAAGGGTCAATATTTTGCCAATTGTCGTCTGAATCACAGATCATCGCGAATTTCACGGATTCGGGATACTTGCCACAAGATACCAACGGTTTCCTATGCCACAGACTCACAGTCTATGCTACAAGGGCTCGGTTTCCGCTTCTTCCTCATTTACATGCATAATTTCTTGCAGACCTGTTGCAATGCGGAAGGCGACGAAACAGATGCCGATGGAGAGGGCGAACAGCCACCGATAACCGATATACGGTGCAAGAAGCCCACCCAACACCGGGGCGAAACTCACGGGCATGAGTAACGTGTTCATAAAGCCGATGTAAGTCGGACGGTTTCGCGGGGGTGCAATATTTAGCATGTATGCCATAAAACCGACCATCATGCCGTTTCCCAAAATACCACCGACTATGAAAATGAGAAAGAAGGCGGGCATCTGTAATGAAATCGGTAATATGCCTGAAGAAAAAGCGAGGATAGGCGGGATGCCCATCATACCTGCCGTGATAATCAGGACCCATCGCACGCCATATTTTTCACCGACATATCCCCACGCTGTATTTGAAACCACGCCGCTCAGCGCGGAACTGACGATGAAAAAACCGATCGTTGCCTCAGAAAATCCGAGTTGCTTCAGTGCGTACGGAATATAAAAGGGGGATGCCATTCCAGAAAAGTGTGCAAAAACACGGAAGAGGATGAATCTTCGGTAATTCGCGTCTGTTTGGAGGAAGTGCGGGCCCTGTTTTAAATGTTGTGAGATGGGTTGCCGTGTCGCTTGAACGGGATGAATGGGTTCGCGTACGCCTAAGAAACTGACAAATGAGAGAAACGCTGCAGCCACCGAACAGATAAAAAGAAAAGCGTAGTTATAGGGAAAACCGAGATCCGTCTCTATATTACAGATAGAGCCGATAAAGTACATGGTGAGCGTTTTGAAAATTTGTGTGATACCACCGAGTATGCCCGTAAAGTCGGATTCGTCCCCAAGCACTGCACGCACAAGAAACCCAACCCAGATAGCGAAGAAACCGCCGTAGAGTTGCCGTAGGCTAAAGAAACGGGCGCGGCACTGCGGCACTATGGATTTGGAAACGATGTCCATGTAAGGGAGCGTCGAAACGCCCATGGCGGAGGAAGATAAGAAATAGAGCCCGAGGAAGGAAGTAGCAAGCAACATGGGGTTTCGCTCACCAATTGTGACCGTGCAGCAAAAAACAGCAAGCCATGCAAGCACGCGAACGCTCATACCGAGCGCGTAGAAAGGCATTTTGCGGGGACGGTGTTCCAGTAGGTTGGACATCAACAGCTGCGGCCACATCCAGCCTGCCGTCATCATTGAACCGGTTAAACCCACGAGAAGATCTGAACCACTTAACTTATGGATAAAAGCAGGGAGCACCGTTGATGAATCCGCAAACGCGAGGTTAATACGCATAAAGGTGCCCTGGAGCAGCGCAAATCGGAAGTTTCGCCGTTGGATTTTTAATTTATCTTGCGGTTCGGTTAGGTTGCTCTGATTGATAAGTTCAGTTTCCGTAGTTCCGCCTTGAACGTTGTTCAAGGCTATGTTTTTGTTTTTTTAAGGATTCCTATAAGGCATGCGAAATTATGCCCCTTATCTTTTGACACAATTTTCGGAATTAGGTTGAATTGAAATTTTAGATGTAACAAAAATTTTCTTTACACTGCACCGAGATTATGGTAAACTGGAGGTAAATTTTATTTTCTCTGGCTGATGGCTATTGCCGCCGAGAGCCAAAAAAGGAAACAGATATGGAACCTCTTCGGATAGGATTTCTCGGTGCCGGCGGTTTCGCACGGCACACCATTTATCCCGCACTTCATCTTGCACCTGTCGCATTGCAAGCGGTTTGCGATGCAGACGAGAATCGAGCAAAGGCTGCTGCCGGTAAATTCGGCACAGGTCGCTATTATACCGATCGGCATGAAATGTTTGAAAAAGAAGACCTGGAAGCCGTTATTATCTCCATGGGACCTGACCCAAGACAGCCGCTTGTGCTTGAAACATTGGCGGCAGGGTATCATGTATTCACACCCAAACCGCCGGCACCTTCCCTTGAAGAGACGATTACTTTGGCAGAAACCGCAGAAAAGCACGGTAAGACGCTCATGGTGAACTTCCAACGGCGTTTCAGTCAAGGCGTACGTCAAGCGAAAGCAATTATGCAAACCGAATCCTTCGGCACACTCACCCAACTTTTTTGCTCGTTCTGTAGCGGGAAATACCCGACGGTCAAAAGTTACCTGATCGATTTTGCTATCCATCACTTTGATTTGGCGAGGCACATCGCCGGTGCCGATGTGAAGGAGCTCAGCGTTTTCCACAATGAAGTTGATGGGCAAGGCGCGTTCGCTGTCGCTGTAGAATACACCAACGGCGCAGTGGGCAGCTTGCAACTGACCAGTCAACGGTTGTGGCGGCGTAACTACGATTACATCGAAATCACTGGACAACATGAATACATCGTTTTGGACGGATTGTGGGGGGCTCAGCACTTCACTGAATCTGGGAACACCTTTACCTCTAATTTCTCCGATGAACGCAACGGCGAACTGACTGGCGATGGCATCAGTCTCACCGAGTTCGTCAATGCGATTCGTGAGGGGCGGGAACCGGTCTCGAGTATCCAAGACTGTGTTGGCACAATGCGGTTCTACGATGCCGTGCTGCAACGCAAAAAAGGCGTTATTTCTTTAGCGGATTAGTGGACTCACGTGCTTTGCACCACGCCTTCCTCTTTTGAGGGTTTTCGATTTATCGTAAAGCCCGCAATGATTGAAACACATCACATCAAAACGATGCCCCTCTGATTCCCCTCTGATAAGGGGGGAGGGGGTTGTTTTCGGACAAGTGCTCATTTATTTTCGGAGGTTACGATTTGTGTTTCTGCTCGTTTGTGCCTTATAGTAGATTTTGAAAATATGTATACACTTTTTCTGATAGGCGAGGCGACCTCGCCCCTACGAGCCCGCTTTTGTGAAAGGGGGTGTGTATAGGTCATTATAGATTTTACCATAATATACGAGATGCAAGTATAATCTACTATCGGATGCATTTGTTGGCGGGGTCCCCATCTATCAGATCAGATTAAAGAATTTTGCAAATCCGTGATGAATTCTAACAGGTAACTGGAGGCGCACATAATAGAAACTAATCTTGAAAATTAACGACTCAATTTTCAAGGGCAATTAAAAGAGGGGTAATTATGAATGACAAATTTGAAAAATT
>RKRO01000469.1 GCA_007571355.1 Candidatus Poribacteria bacterium
AAGCACCATCGACGCGGCACTGCCATTGTGTAGGAATAGCAGTGCTGGTTTCTATCATAACATGTAACAGGTTTTTCTGTTGTTAACAATAGAGACCAGCACCCTCACGGGACGACTTGCCTTCGCCTCTCCTTTTGTTGCTTTTGGCGGCAGGACTCCCCTGATGTTTTTTCGTTTTCTGAATAAAGGAGCCCTGCTATGAAACGCAAAATCCTTTGGATAGTGTTGTTGTGTGGGCTGGTCGCCGTGTCGGTGGTCTTGGAATACCGAGCGAGTGCTGCGATGTCCGCGTGTGAGCAACCGCGCACGATCTGTATTCCCGATGTGAAACCGCCCGATTGTCAACCGCTGGATTGTGATGTGGTGCGTCCGCTGTTGCGTCGGTGTGAGATGAGGGAGGTGTCCGAATGGAAACCGTAATCCGTTTCTCGTTTGTGTTCTTGCTCACCATTTTCCTTTGTATTGGATGCAGTCCACAGACAGAGGTGCTAGCGTTGGGTGTCCCAAAGATGGACTGAGCGGGCTGTGCGGAAAAAGTGCGGTCTGCACTTGAAACCGTTGAAGGCGAATTAGAGATTGTCTCGGTCTCGGTTTTAGACCGAAAAGTGATTGTGAAAAGTAACGTTAAAAGTGATGTGCTGATATCCGCGTTGGCAGATGCGGGGTTCGGCGCAGATGTTGTGAAATAAAGGAGAAAAACATGTTTCTCAAAAAGTATTGGATACCGCTTTCGGTGTTCATCGTGGCAATTGTGGGTGTGGGGATTTACCTGCTTGCGACACAACCCCCGCCCGACCCGATTGTGACTTACACACCCGTAGAACCCCTCGCGAAACCGACAGAACAACCGAAAACAGAAACGCCTGTTGTGCAGGAAACACCTGACGCACAACAAGGCGGGCATGAAACGCATGATCCGTCATCAACAGCAGAGAGCAGTGAACCGATCCCCCCGGTGAGAGAGGTGCAGCCCCCAACGGAAAAGAACCCATTTTCACAGATGAGTGTTGAGGAATACGTGAAAAAGGTGACTCAAGAATGGGAAAATCTTCCACGCGACGAAAACGGTTTATCCTTAATAGGTCTACCGGACCCACCTACCGCATACACAGGGTGGCGTAATTTTGAAGATGTGTTAAAAGCTGGAAGGGTATGGCACAAGTTGAATGCCGAAGAAGCAAAACGCCTGAAGGCGTTTTTTAGACAGCAGAGATTACAGGGAGATCAGCACACCGAAGGAGGTAACATTCCATGAGAATCTTTGTAACAATCACCTTTGTTTTGTTGATTTTCCTGAGTTTCTGTCTGATCACTGCTGTGCCAGAAACGACATGGGATGATGTTTTTAAAGCGTATCAGAAGTTTAACAAAGCCGAAAGAGATTTAGGTAATGCGATAAACCATCTCGGTTTTGTATACACGGAACAAGGCCTTGTAAAAGTGGCGTAGGATGTCAACCGTGAGGAGTTGCGGGATCAAGGCATTGATCTGGCCGCATCTGGCACGACGATGATAGCGATGATAGCGTTGAGTCCGATCGCGCCTTCGGGTTTGGTCTCGAATTTGAGTGCGGCGATGGTGAAAGCGGAGCTGGGGGCCCTCGACTTAACGGAGCAATGGAAGTTAGACGCGTTGCTCGGAACAGCCATCGGTGCTGTGAACTCCAAGTTGAGTGAGATCGGCGATGAGAACAGCGGTCTGGTCAAGGCGCGCGACGATGCGTTTGAAGATTATCGGAAAGCCTATAAGCAATACTATTCCCCGTCTGCAGAACCTGATGATTCCCCCTCGTATACAGTTCCATCTGTGACCCAGTATTCGTTTGCGTGTGCGGGGAATAGCAGTTGTTCCAACACCTTTGGCACGCCGTCGGAGGCGATCAGTGGTGATTTTGTCACCTGTGGCGTCAAACCCCACTCGGATACGGGGTTCGGTTGGTATTCGTGTCTTCGTTCTTCCTGTCCAAAGCCGGATCCGCACTATCGGCTCTGCCCAGGTGTCTGCGGTGAGTATTTTCCGCCGGGGAAGCAGAATAGGGGGCAGGGAAATTATTACTATTTTAACAATTCACCTCATAAAGTGACGTGTTCCGAAACGGTCTATAACGTTTTGAATCCGTGGGATACGTGTGATGAAGTGTATTACACGTGTCAGAATCCGACGTGTCCTGAAAGTAGCACACATTGGTCTGCGAGTGTCTCGCCCTCCAATGGCTCCTATTATGCCTCGGCGGGCGATAGCCACACCGCTGACTTCTCCGCCAGTTCTGCGTATAGTTCGGTCTATTGGTATGTCAAATCGCCGAGCGAGTCGGGTTTAGGGAGCAATGTAGAGATAGACACCGGGAGTAGCACGTCGACGACCGCCTCCATGACCTACACATTTGCGTCGGATGCCTCCGGTGATTATGTGATAACGGCGTATGTGTATCCGTATGATTCTTCGGAGTCTGTGTATGAGGTGAGTTATACCGTCAATGTCTCGAGTAGTAGCAGTGATCCCCCGCCGAGCGATTCCCCGAGTGATCCGCCCGATGATGGCGATGAGAACGAGGACGAGGACGAGGATGACGAGGATGACGAGGATAGCAGTTCCGTGACGTGTGGTGCTGCGGGGTGGACGGGCTGCGATAGTTCGGGTATCACACATCCCAACGATCATAAAGTGGACTCGTGTTCGAACTGTGGTAATCATTATTGGACGTGTGGTAGCGGTGCGTCGTGGCATACGGAGTCGATCACGTGTCAGCGTCCGGATTGCGGTGCGACGTTCACAGGATGCACGAATTATGCGGGTGCGTGTTCGAGCCCGAATTTTTTGTGGCACAAGCAGCCGTAGCATTTGATGTTTTTGACATTTTTCCCCTTTTTCAGACGCGCCTGTTGTTTTGTGATAGCGGGCGCGTTTCTCTTGCTTATCCTTTTCCTTGTGTATCGTTCTTTGAATGCGAAGGCGGAGACCGCCGCGCCTATCACAAGCGTTCACATATTTAGAAACAGAGGGGATCACAGAACGCCACCCCGACAGCACCGGGTATTGGCGGATCCGAGAAAAAGCAAAGAAAGGCTCAAAAGCAAAGAAAGGGGGACGGATCGCATGCATAAAATAACGAAAGCCGATATACTCGGTCTGAATGGCACTTTGTGTCAGGCAATGGGTGCCGAGAACGACAACGAGATGATGGGCTGGTATCTCACAGCACCGACAGAAGAAATGAATGATTATATCGCACGTGTAAAGACAGGTGAGATACCGAATGATGCTGTCTATCTGAAAAGCGGTATACGTCATCGTGGTGCGTATCGGGATTATCTGAAGTCTGAGCGGTGGAAACAGAAGCGTGATTTTGTGCTGAAACGTTCGGAGATGAGGGCAGCAGCGGCGGGTAAACTGAAGCCGAAGGGCGGTATCAAAATTCAGATTGTGCGTTCTGATGGGTATAATGCGATTGTGCGTTCCATAGAAATGGACTGGAAACCGACGTGTGAAAAGGGGGATTGCACAAACGAAGCCACACAAGTTCATCACCTCACGTACGAACGCATAGGTGCGGAGATGTTAGCGGATTTACAAGCGTTATGTGGTGAGTGCCATCGTGCCACACATAGATAGCCCGCCCTGCTCCGCTGCTGTCTCACGGAGCAGACCCACCCGCGATCCCTGCCGTGCGTGCAAACACAAAGGTGCGCGGGCGTTGTCTCGTGTGAAGGGTATCGGGACTCCGACCGCTACAGGCGGCTGCGTTCTTCCGCCGTTGCGTTTCGGCTACATTCTGTGTCTTTCGTTGCGTATCGCTGCGTTCCATTCCGTTTTGCGACTGCCAAACATTTTTACACATCGCTACGCAAGGTCTCCTTCCGTTTCGATCTTTTCGGTTAGGCATGCTGCGCTGCGTTTTGCTGCGGGTGGTCTTTTGTCAGAACGCAAAAGCAAAGTGCGTTGCATGTTCCGGGCACATTGCTTTTGCGGGAAGTGGTAACACCCTTGCGGTCACATCGCTACGCAGGACACGCCTGACCTTCCGTCGCTACACGACAGGCATTGCTACACCGCTTGCAAAACACGTCGCACACCTTCCGCTATACTTCTTTTCGTGTCAACGCTCTTGGATGCCTGTGCGCATTTCAAGACAAGCACGCCCTGTCCCTGTCGCATCTTTTTTTCTGACATTCGCCTTGACAAAAGCGGGCGGAAGCTGTAAAATTAAAAACAAGATCACTTCTGGGTGGGGACCCGGTTTTGGAAACAGAACCAGTGCTTTTTTTTGGAACCACGCCGAAACGCGTTCATGGTTTGTTCACGAACTGTTCGCCTTTTGTACCGATGAGTTACGATGCTCCGTTCCCCGGCGAAATGCCCTCATCCCCATAGAAGTTTTTGATCATCCCGCTGCTTTGGCAAAGACGCTCAAAGAACTCCTTTTGGCTGAAATGTGATAATGGAAAATAGAAACAAGCACTACGCACTCGGTTTAACCTGCTTTTTTCTCGCGATCGGCGCGTTTACCGCAAGCCATCACGAGATGTGGCGAGACGAAATTCAGGCGTGGCTCCTTGCCCGAGACAGCACCTCCGTCTTTCATCTCTTCGCAAATCTTAAATATGAGGGACATCCAGGCCTCTGGCATCTCTGCTTGATGCCACTCAGTCGTATAACAGATTCACCTATTATTATGCAGATGTTCCACCTCCTGATTACCGGCGCAACCGTCTATCTCTTCGTTCGATACGCACCTTTCAACCGGTTCCAGAAACTGCTCTTCTGTTTCGGATACTTCGTTCTCTATGAATACGCGATTGTGGCTCGAAACTACGCACTCGGTTTGCTACTGATAACCCTCTTTTGTGTGCTTTTCAGGGAACGCTACAAACGCTTTATCTGGATCGGTTGTCTGCTATTCCTCCTTGCGCATACCAGTGTCCATGCCCTCATCGTTACGATAGCCATCGGGGGCGCGCTCTGTTGCGAATATGGCTTTGGCAGCCGCTTCTCTCAACCGCTAAATCAAGAGATGGAGACGATAGCAGATAAAAGACCGATCTGGATCGGGTTTGCACTTATCGGCATCGGTATGCTTACAGCAGTACTACAACTCAACCCACCCTCGGATACAGGTTTTGCCGTTGCATGGAACTTTAACTATGACGCGAAACGTGTCAACAATATCGTCAAACTGATTTTCCGGGCGTACCTTCCCGTCACGAGACCTGTATTCGGATTCTGGGGGTCGAACCTCCTAACAACCTATCCAATCTTCCAAACCATCCAAATCCCGCTCTGTTATTTTTTCCTGCTTTTCAGTGTGCTGCTGTTTCTTAAACGCCCCACTGTTCTACTGATCTATCTCGCGGGGACGTTTGGACTCCTGACGTTTTTCTATATAAAATATCAGGGCAGCATCCGACACCATGGGTTCCTCTTCCTAACATTCCTGATGTGCTGTTGGATTTACCGAGACTCCTCAACAACCAATTTCAGTAAGACTGAACAAAACGACACAGGTTCGGTTGTGAATCGTGTTTTAAATGTGGGAGGGACAGTAATCTTGACGTTGCTACTTAGCTGCCACGCTATCGGTGGTGTTATCGCCACACGGATGGAACACCGCCATATTTTCTCGTACGGCAAACTCACAGCCGAATACATCAAGTCGCAAGGTATGCAAAATCACCTGATGGTTGGTGAGAGCGACTTCGCCGCCAGTACTGTCGTTGGGTACCTGCAGAAACCGCAAATCTACTACCCACGCGGGAGCAGGTACGGGTCTTTTGTGAGGTGGGACAAAGCGCGTACGCATAATGTTTCCGCTCAACGCGTCATTGAAGAGGCACGAAAACTCAATCGCGCGCATTCTCAACCGGTACTGATTATTTTGAACCGTGCAATGGGCACCAAACTGATTGAACAACACAACCTCTCCTTTTTAATCAAATTCGCAGGTTCCGTCATCCGAAACGAAGGTTTTCACCTCTATCTAATGCCTAATCACTGAAAACTAAGTCGTCCTGAAGATTCAAATCTTTTTACTTGACTCTTCTCATCAAATGCATTATTATGCTGTAAATGAAGTTGTCCCAAGGACATACACGACACTATAGAAAAACAATTTATCTGTTTTCTACCAACAATAGGAAAATACCAATTTATGCTAAAAATTCAGATAACCTTGATTACAATATTGATGGCTTGTGTTGCCTTCATATCTTGTGAACGTGCCCAACAAATCATAACACCTGCAGCACCAACCGAAAGTGCTACTGATATGATGCCAACCGATACCACCATAATCCCAGATCCAGTAATAGACGAGGCCTTAGCAGCATATAAATCGTGGCGATACGCGCAGCCGCTGCCGGCACCCCCAGCAACATTCACAGAAGCAAAAGACAGTGGGAGTGCACACGGCGCGGGTGAACGCACCGTTTATCTCGACGGTATCGACCATCAATTCTTTTATGTTGTCCCAGCAGCAATAGAAGCAGGAACACCGGTTATCTTCCCCGCAGGAATGACAATCGTAAAAGAAATTATGGATGACACCAATTCTTTCGTTTGGCGTGTTGCTGTGATGAAGAAAACGGACGACGCAATGTACGCAGACCACAATGGGTGGATGTATGTACAATATCAACGTGAGTCCCAAGCGGATGCATTCGTAGCAAAAGCCGGCGATGGCACTGAAAAAGGGAGCATGGGGTGCCACGGATGTCACGCCCAAGCTGCACACGATAGTGTCTTCGTAACAGAACTCCTCTTGGAACTGGGCAAGGCACGCCTTGAAGCTTTACAATCCGGACAACCCCCCGCGGCTGCTCCAGATGCAAACTAACTGAAAAAAATCGGAAGATTGAGGGCAATTTCCCGCCATGCTGCCCTCTCTCTTTTCTTCCGGAAACGATCACTTCGGAGCAGAGCGAATTCCATCCTTCACCCTTCCATATATTTTTCAAGGAGAATAGACATGCCAGCAAAAACAAAAGCATCTAAATCATCTGAAAAATTTGACACAATTCTGCGAATGTGATACACTTAAAAACGGTTGTCAGCCCTCGATTTTCAGTTGTCCTCTTTCAATGATGCTGATAACTCTGTTGTTTATGCAATGTCAGGTTCAGGACATACGCGGATTGCGGAGGAAAATGTGTGAAACCAATTGATTCTAAACAAGCAGGATTAACATCCATACAAATTTTAGTTGTCGCTATCGTCCTTGTGGTTATTGCTGCTGTGCTCTTCGCACCTCGACTGCTGGGGCAAGCCGGACGTGCCCTACAAGCACAAGCCGATGCAGACATTGAAACCCTGGGGATCGCTCTTGATAGATACGCCAAAGATAACGGGGATTATCCATCAACCGAACAAGGCTTGAAGGCACTTTGGGAGAAACCTGAGGCACCACCAATACCTATAAACTGGCTGGAACCCTACATCCAGATCCCAATTACAAAAGATCCGTGGGGAAACCCTTATGTCTATATCCGTCCCGGCATACACGACCGCTACGGATATGATCTCATCTCGTTCGGAAGTGATGGTGTTGAAGGCGGTACAGGCGAAGCAGAAGATGTCGTCAGTTGGATCCGGCGCGATGAGTAACTCACGGTGACCCTCGTGCTTGCAAAGCCCGCCAAAAAACCTATGAGCAGATGTGGGAGCAACTATGAAGATTACACAGATCGATGTTATCAAAGTGAAAGTGCCGTATCATGAAGGCGTAAACGAACTGATGACCCGTCGCAATCTTTACCAGATTGACCACGTCTACAAAGTCCATACCGATGTCGGACTCATCGGGATTGGCGACGGTTCTCGCCAGTCTGATGAAGCCGTTCAACGCTATATCGGTAGAAACCCGTTTGAGTTTATGAACGGTTGGGCACCAACACCGCTGCAACAGGCGTTTTATGACATCATGGGAAAGGCACTCGGTGTGCCAGTGCATCAACTTCTCGGAGAGAAGGTCCACGACAAAACAGCATTCGGATACTGGTCTATCGATATGACACCAGAGGAGTGGGCGGCAGAAGCGAAACATGCCTATTCGCTCGGTTATCGCCTCCATAAGATCAAGGCGCGTCCATGGTTTGAAGTGCGTGAACAGGTCGAGGCGATCGCAGATGCTGTGCCAGCGGATTATCAACTCCGCGTTGATGCCAATGATTCCTTTGAGACACCCGAACACACGCTTGAGGTCGTACGGCAGCTCCAAGATTACAATATAGAGTCGTTTGAAACGCCGATCCCACAAGCGCATATTGAAGGCTATCAAGAAATTAAACGCCACACGGATATGCCGATAACAATTCACTTCGGGAACCCGGATCCAATTGAAGCAGTTCGCGCAAAGATGAACGACTCGTTTATCATCGCCTACCCCGACTCGCGTGCCGCAAATGCTAAACGCGAAGCGACCATCTCAAACGCTGCACATCTCCCCGTCTGGATACAGATTGTCGGACTCGGTATCACCACCTGCTACGTTATGCACCTCGCTGCAGTAATGCCGAATGCAACCATGCCATCAATCACCCTAAACGCATTGCGGGCTTTTGATCTCGTCACGCCATCAACGATCCCCCTTGTTGATGGATACGCGACTATTCCAGATAAACCCGGATTAGGGATTGAGTTGAATGAAGACGCACTTGACAATTGCCGCATCTAAGGAGAATGAAATGAAAAAAGTAATTTCTGTTTACCAAACGCAGGTTTTCATAGTCATTTTGAGTTTATTAATCCTCATGATGGCCCTCGGTTTTAATGCACACGCTGCAAAACTCGGTTTAGCGAGTGCTTGGCTCTTTGATGACAACGGGGGAAAGACCGTCAAGGATGTCGTCAGTGGACACGACGGTGAAATCAAGGGATCTCTTGAATGGGTAAATAACGGTAAATTCGGTGGTGCGTTAGAATTCCCCGGCAAAGGGGATAGTTACGTCCGTGTTGATCACGACGATGTTTTCAATTCTGATCCTTACTCATTTGTCGCATGGGTGAAGTTGGAAAGTGCTTCGTGGCAATATGTTGTCTGGCGGAACGGGGATGTCTGGCCTGAACCAGAAAATGTCCGACATCTCGATATATGGATTCACGATGCTGATTACCCTGTGTTTATGTGGCACGTCAATGGGAACGTCGGACGGATTGATGGTAAAACGATTATTGCCGACGGTAATTGGCATCACATCGCCAAGATCTATGACGGCAAAAACGTTCAGATGTTCGTTGATGGAAAAGTAGATGGCGAGGCACCGAGCGGCGGCACCTTGGATACAAGCGAATCGCCGATCTGGATAGGTGCGCGCCCTGGCAATGTCGCAGCAACCGGACTTTTCGACGAGGTCGGTTTTTTTACCGAGGCACTCTCTGAAGATGAACTCAACAATATTATGGATAACGGGTTGGCTGGATATGCTCCTGTTGAGGCGGCTGGAAAAGCGACAACAACATGGGCATTGCTAAAAACCAAAAATAAATAATAGGTACACCGTTGGTAGGAACAGGGACCGTCTTGTGTCTGCCTTATACATCCGGTGCCGTAGCAGAAACGGAGAAAATATATTATGCGAATGCACGTAGGCGGAGAATGGATTGACAAATCCGACAAAATTGACGTACTGAGTCCGTTTGACGGTTCGGTTGTTGATACTGTCCCCAGAGGAGATGCAAGCGACGTTGAAACCGCTATTCAAACTGCAGCGCGCGGGGCGAAAATCATGGCAGGGATGACCGGCTATGAACGCTATGAGATCCTGCGGAAAGTAGCGGATTTGATGGTCGAACGCGCCGATGAACTCGCTGAAGTTATCACGCGTGAGGAAGGCAAAATATTAGCAGAAGCAACAGTTGAAGCAACACGCGCCTCTGAAATCATCGCGCTTTCCGCAGAAGAGGCGAAGCGGTTAACCGGCGAAACAATCCCACTTGAAGGCGCGCCCGGTGTCAAAGGCAGGCTCGGCTTCACCGTGCGTATGCCCTGCGGTATCGTTGCCGGTATTAGCCCATTCAATTTCCCATTGCACCTCGTCTGTCACAAAGCAGGGCCCGCAATCGCTGGTGGCAACGCAATTATTATCAAGCCCGCCACGGATACACCGCTTTCCGCCCTCAAACTCGTAGAACTCTTTTTAGAAGCAGGAACGCCACCTGAGGCAATCCAATGTGTAACGGGACCCGGCGGCGAAATCGGGGATACGCTCTGTGCGGATCGACGCGTCCGAAAGATTACCTTTACCGGCAGCCGTGATGTCGGCGAACATATCTGTAAGGTCGCGGGACTAAAGCGCGTCACCATGGAACTCGGCTCAAATTCACCGCTCATCGTCATGCCCGATGCCGATCCTGAGAAGGTCGCACGGGCCGCAGCAGCCTCCGGTTATTCCAATGCAGGGCAGGTCTGTATCTCGACGCAGCGCGTCATCGCACACGAGAAAATCTACGGTGATTTCTTAGATGCATTCCAGGCAGAAGTCGCCCAAATCAGCACCGGCGACCCACTTGCAGAAGGCACACGGATGGGACCGATGATCCGAGAAGGTGATGCCACCCGTGTCGCTGAATGGATTCAGGAAGCCGTCTCCGATGGTGCAGAACTCCTCACCGGTGGCGAGAAACAGGATCAGTTTGTTACGCCCGCTATCCTCGCAAACGTCAAACCCGAGATGAAAGTCTCCTGTGACGAAGTGTTCGGGCCGGCTGTCGGTGTGACGCGTGTCAACGACATTGACGAGGCTATCGCACTCGCCAACGATACGAACTACGGACTGAGTGCCGCGATCTTCACACAGAACATCGATTGGGCGATGAAGTTCGTCCGTGAGGTCGAATCTGGCAATCTGATGGTGAATTGGGGAACACAGTGGCGTGCGGACTTGATGCCGTACGGCGGGGTCAAAGAGAGCGGTATGGGCAAAGAGGGACCAAAGTACGCCATAGAAGAGATGACCGAATTGAAGATGGCGATCTTCCATTTGAGTAGTTAATCTAAAAAATTAAGCACACTCATCTTATCGTAAAGCCCATCATGATTGAAACCCATCACGTCGAAGTGATGCCGTTCCGATTCCCCTCTGATAAGGGGGAGAGGCTTCGGACGAGTGCGCATTTATTAAAAAATAAGCCCGCTGCTAACACAAATTCTGCAACGGGTTTATTTTTTGTTTGTATGTCCGCTTTAGGGCGTTTTGTAGATTTACTCTTCTTCCGTTTTTGAGGCAGCGATGACCTTCTGCGCGACATCGTCGGGTGTGATATCGTAGTGTGAGAATTCCATCGTGAAGTTGCCACGGGCACTCGTCATCGACTTGAGATCGATCGAATACCGAAGCATCTCCGAAAGCGGAATATTTGCCTGAATCACCTGCTTTTTTCCTATCTGCTCGACACCCATCACCTGTCCGCGCCGTCCGTTCAGGTCACCGATGATGTTTCCCATGAATTGTTCCGGCACCGTGATTGTGACGTTCATAACCGGTTCGAGCAAACACGGATCCGCTTGTTCAGCAGCGGCAGCGAAGGCGATCGAACCTGCGATCTGGAACGCCATATCCGAAGAATCAACTGGGTGGTATTTGCCATCATAAAGATCAATTTGGATATCAACAACGGGGAAACCAGCAAGTAAGCCTCTGTCCATTCGTTCACGAATGCCTTTTTCGACAGCAGGGATGTAGTTGCGTGGGATCGCACCACCGACGATGTTATTGACAAACTCAAAACCTTCGCCGCGTTGCAAGGGGGCGAGATTAATCGAGACATCGCCGAACTGGCCTTTTCCACCGGATTGGCGTTTGTGTCGCCCTTGGACACTCCGAACAGTCCGACGTATCGTTTCCCGATACGGTACCTTTGGCGGTGATACCTCTGTCTCAACACCGAATTTGTCTGCCATCCGTTCGCGGTTGACGGTGATGTGCAGGTCGCCAAGCCCGGAGACGAGCAATTGCTTAGTGATCTCGTTCCGTTCAATCCTAAACGCAGGATCCTCTTCGGACATCCGGGTGAGTGAGGTCATTAATTTTTCATCATCACCTTCACGCGTTGGTCGGATCGCGTAAGAGAGGACTGCGTTCGGGAAGTCAACGCCTGCAAGTTTAATAAGTGCGTCTCTATCGCAGAGCGTGTCGCCTGTATGGGTTTCGGCAAGTTTGATGAGCGCGCCGATATCACCTGCTTCAACGTGTGGTGTGCTGATTGAATTCTTACCATTCATGAATGTCGTTTTACCGAGTCGTTCAATCTCTCCACGCGTCGAATTCCTGACTTGGGTATCTGCTTGCAACGTGCCCGAATAAACCCGGAAAAAACTCAATTGTCCAGCGAACGGATCGGCTATCGTTTTGAAAATAACAGCGGACATCGGGGCATCAGGAGACGGTTCACGCGTCTCCTCTTCATTTTCCGCACTTTTCACCGCACCGACATCGACAGGAGATGGGCACCCGTTCACAAGTATATCCATCAATTGTTGTACACCGACATTGTTCAGTGCCGCACCACAGAGGACAGGAACAAACTGATTTTCAGAAATGCCGAGTCGCAAACCGTTCTGGATTTCTTCTTCAGTAAGTTCACCTTCAAAAAACTTCTCAATGAGTTCATCGTCACTTTCTGCTGCGACTTCAACGAGTGCTTCGCGAGTCTCTTCAGTCTGTGCCTCTAATTCTGCAGGGATTTCCGCTTTCGCCGCGCGTTTGTTGCTGGCTGGCTGTAAGTAAGCCGCCAGCTGTATCACGTCAACCACACCTGCAAAATTGTCCTCTTTCCCAATCGGAAGTTGAACGGGAACAGCTCGGGTCTCTAAAATCTCTTCAATGCTTGCAAGCGCGTTTTCAAAGCTGGCGTTCTCTTTGTCCATTTTGTTGATAAAAATGAGACGCGGGAGTTGATAGGTGTCCGCGATCTCCCATACCTTTTCAGTGCCACCTTCGACACCCGTTGTCGCATCGACGACAACAATGACCGCGTCCGCAATTCGAAGTACGCTGTAGAGGTCCCCGTAAAAATCCTCTGCACCAGGGGTATCAATTAGATTTAGTTTGTGTCCTTCCCATTCTGCGATACAGACTGAACAGTTGAGTGTCGTTTTGCGTGCTATCTCATCAGCGGCATAGTCAGCTGCAGAAGTCCCACTATCGACGGTGCCCATACGCTCAATGGCCCCACCGTTGTAAAGCATCGCTTCAACGAGAGATGTTTTGCCTGCTCCTGAATGCGCAATAATGGCAATGTTCCGGATCTCGTCGGTCCTGTATTGTTTCATACGTCCAAAAAATTCTCCTTTTACTGTTAACCATACGGAATAGAGCGAACTATGCCGTTAAAAGTGAATCTTACCACGATGAAACAAAAATGTCAATAAAAAATCTCGGGAATCTATGCCTTCGCGCGTTACCTTTGTTTTCGGGACATGGATGCTGTACAAGGGATTCCTGAATTATTACCTGTGTAAATGCGTCGGGGGTGCCTGGGAACGTAGTCTCCTGGCAAGCGGTAGTTTTGGGGGCGTGGCTATTTGCGGTATTGGATGGCGATCTCTATCAGGTTTGGGTAGGGATAGTGTTTCCTGTTTTGTACTGAGCGGGTCTTAAAAGAACCGCAGCGTCACGCGGGGTAACGCTGCGGTGCAGCTAAAGGCTCCGCCTGATGTCAATAACCAAGGATATCAGGAGTTATCCGACGCAGAATCGGAACCAAGGACAGAGGTCACATTAGCAGAGGCTGATGCGCTTGCGGGAAAAAGGTAGTCCCCGCCGTAGGACATAGAATCGCTACCGCCGTTTTCAAATTCGAGGGGTCGTGTATCCCCCTCCATGTAGGCGTATGCGGATACGGAAAGATTTCCCGCATTTCCTGCTCCGTGTTCCGTTGCAGCTGCATACGCGGATGCAGAGGCGTAAACATTCCATTGCCGCCTCCCCTGTTCATCTCTGTTAACTTCAACGGACCAAGCGTTGGCAAAGGCTGCCACATCTCCACTGGGCGAGTCCGTTTCACCTACCCTCGTGAACGTAAGGGCTAACGCAAAAACGACCGCTATAAGCAAAATGCTTATCCAAACGTTTTTCATATTCATGGTAATTCTCCTTTATCGTGGAAGATTAAGAAATTCATACGCGTCAATTCCATCTGTATCGAGTTGTAAGACCTGAACGCTCGGGGGTGTTTCCCCGGTAAGACGGAATCTTTCCATCTCTTCACCCGTAATTAACATGTTCCCTGGGGACACTATTCGAGCGAATATGCCTTTCTCTGTTCCATCAGGATTTCTGTGAACTGTCCGCTTCACATAGATCGTATTCGGGTGGTACGGATAGACAAGCCCCGTATCGTGCTCAACAGCACCGCCAAGACGACTCCCTATGCCTTGTTCCACCCACAACTTGATGAGAACTCGACTGAGAAGTTCTGAACCTCTTTTTTGTGCTTCAGTGAAACCTAAGGCATCAAGGTCCCTTTCCCACATCGGGCTTGTCCCTGGATAATCCGCGGGTATTTCAGGATAGGGACCAAACCCATAGGGCGAAACGGGCACATCCGCTTCGGGTGCTTCTTCTGCTGCCTCTTCTGCTGACATAAAATCGTCGGATTCAAACGCATCTGTGAGGTCCAGCGGCTCGGTGTCGGCTATCGTTTCCGCGGGAGTTGTTTCGTCGGGCGTGTTCACACCCCCCGGTGCCTCGCTTTCGCTCGGAACGGTCACCGTTTCAGCAGGGGTTCTCTCGTTTGGTTTTTCGAGTCCCTGCAAAAATCGGTCGTGCGGTGCCAGTTCTTTCTCAGTCGTGCGTTTGTCGTGCCAAGAATAGAGCAGGCTGCCGCCGACAACGAGCACAAAGAACGCGAGCCCGGCTTGAATTAATCTGCTTGAGAGTAGGGAACGGAACATAAAAACCTCCTTTGTGAGTATACCTTACGAGGATTGATGGATGCCTATCGGAAAGGATGTGAAAACTATCTATCTTCGTGCGGTGCTTGTCTACATGGTTAATAGTGTAGCAAGTATCGTGCCAATGTGAGAAACCGCACTATTACAAGAGATACCAATTTCCTAAGTGGTAAAATTTTGTCCAATTAGCAAAATTTTGTCCACAGAATTGGATAAAATTTGACCAATAGGATACCAAGCAGCGCAATTCGGATTGTATTGGTGGGTTACGCGTTATCGGTGCCTAACTTGGTGCGCAAAGTGGCCCGGGTAATGCCGAGAACATCCGCCGCTTTTGACTTGTTCCCGTTCTCCCGCGCCAAGGTTTCTAAGATAGCCGCCCTCTGTATGTCCCCTAAGGTTGTTCCTATCGGGAAAGGCAACGTGGGACAGTCTGGGGCGGTAGTACCTGTAGATGACGGGGCCGCAGCATCTGGCATGGGCATTGGAGGGACTTGAGATGTTCTCAATTCTTCCGGTAAGTGTTCCAGTAAGATGTCGGTATGCTGTTCTGCGAAAAGTACCGCGCGTTCTATGACTCTTTTCAATTCTCGGATATTCCCCGGCCAGGCATAAGTATGAAATAACGATAGGACTTCTGAACTGAGAGTTTTTACTGCCTGATTGTAACGTTTTGCCTCTTCCGCCAAAAAGTATGTTGCTAACACAGGGATGTCTTCCTGCCGCTCGCGCAACGCCGGCAAGTGGATATGAAGCGGTTTTAATCGCTGATAAAGGTCTTGGCGAAACCTACCTGCTTTAACGGCTTCTGCAAGGTCTCGATTAGTCGCTGCTACCACATGTACATCGACCGGTATCTCTTCTGTCCCGCCAACACGTCGGATCATGCCATCCTGAAGTGCCCGCAGCAACTTCGGTTGTAGGGACATAGGAAGTTCACCGATTTCGTCAAGGAACAACGTGCTCGCCGCCGCGGTTTCAAACAATCCAATATGTTGATGATCTGCGCCGGTAAAGGCCCCTTGTTCATGTCCAAACAATTCATTTTCCAGCAGGCTCTCCACAAGCCCCGCGCAGTTTGCGATGACCATGGGGTGCCTCGCGCGGGGACTCTGTGTGTGCAAGGCTTTTGCTATCAGTTCTTTGCCTGTTCCCGTCTCGCCGCTAATAAGCACCGTGCTGGAAGATTTAGCAAATAGATCAATGCTTTTTAGCACCTCAAGATGCTTCGCACTCTTACCAAGAATGTTATTGTAATTCCCAAGCAACGTTTCTCTTGATGGATGTATTTCTGAATAGATATCTGGACTTCCTTGATTTTTCATTTTTTACATTTCCCATTGGCAGCGAAGTTTATTGTTCGATGAACGTTCACTACAATTGAAAAGTATACCACATTGTGAAAGGGTGTCAAGAATAAATATGACAAGACTTACGCAAAATTGGAACGTGTCCTGATGAAATGCTGGATGATAGCGGAATCTCGCCTTTTACTGCGGAAAACTTCGCCAGTTAACCGGGGGGATATGCGTAACTTCTTAAGTATGAGTAGAAACATTTCTTTTGACATTGTGGCAGACGTGTGTATAATTAAAGACGAGTTGATTTCTGAAAGGAGGTTTTCATGCAAAATGTTTTCTTTGCACTCGGTTCAGGTTTGAGCCTGCTTGGTGTTGCGTTTGGGGCGTTCGGGGCACATACACTGAAATCCAAACTCGCGCCAGAGATGCTTGAGACGTTTGAAGTAGCGGTGCGGTATCAGATGTACCACAGTCTCGGACTCATTGCGGCGGCGTGGGCGGTATCCCAATGGCAGAACCAGCTCACGACTGCATCCGGATGGTGCTTTTTCGCGGGCATCCTAATATTTTCAGGAAGTCTTTACGTGCTGAGTCTCACAGGTATCCGCTGGCTCGGTGCGATTACACCCATCGGCGGGTTAGCATTTATTGTCGGTTGGGGCTGCCTGACCCTCGCTGCGATCAGAGGCGAATGAGAAGGTTGGTTATAGTAAAGTCCCAAAGTTTGTTAACACCATAGGAAACAAATCCGTTGTGTTCCTTTGCTACTGTGGTGAGATAGACAGCGCAACGCCAATAGTTAAGGCACTGTCGGTGACAACATCTTCAATATCTGAACCATCAAGGTTAGCACTTGATGGTTCAGATATTGAAGATGTTGTCACCGACAGTGCCTTAACTATTGGCGTTGCGCTGTCT
>RKRO01000576.1 GCA_007571355.1 Candidatus Poribacteria bacterium
ATTAGAATCTATACAAATCTATCAAGCGAGGTTAGGGAATCTCGCCAGCAAAGGTGTCTGCGTAAGTTCTGTTAATCTTCCACTCGCTCAATAATCTCACCCGTTTCACGGTCTCTAAAGATACGTTTTAATCTGCCATCGGGCATCCGTTCATCTTTGAGGTGTGCATAGCGTTCATCGGCATCCGACGGGCCTGCCTGTGCATCGGCGGCTTCGGTCGTGCCGCGCCAATCCTCAATTTCAACGGTTTCCCATTGCTTCGATTTCGCGGATTTGTAACAGGCATCAATGATAGTGTTGACAACATAGCCGTCGTAGAAGGTTTCCATCGGTTCGCGTCCCTCGTCGATGGCGTTGAACATATCGAGGAACATATCGCGATAGCCGAGTTCAGCGACCTCATCACCCACTGGGAAAAGCCACCCGGTATCGCTTTCCGCCTTTTCAGCGACATAGCCACCTTGCCCAACAGCCGTGAACATCTCATAACCCGTCCGAAGCCAGTGATTAAGCCAGATAGTCCCCTCACTACCGGAAACTTCATCCCGTAAATCCATACCGCCACGGAAGGCCCATCCGACCTCAAACTGTCCCATTGCCCCGCTTTCAAATCGGATGAGTGCAATGCCGTGATCTTCTGCATCGATTGGGTGAACGAGCGTATCTGCCCAACACATCACCTCAACCGGTCTGTTGTTCTTCCCGACGAAGTTTCGGATGATCTCGATGCAGTGGCACCCCATATCGACGATAGCACCACCGCCTGCCTGCTCCAGGTCCCAGAACCAGTCGCTATGGGGGCCGGGGTGTGTCTCGCGAGAACGCACCCAGAGGATCTTACCGAGCGCGCCGTTTTGGACAGACTCTAACGCTTTCAAGGTTTTAGGCGGATATACCAGGTCTTCAAGGTAACCTCCAAACACACCTGTGTCCTCAACGATGTCTAACATCGCTTTCGCCTCTTCGGCAGTACGTCCGAGGGGTTTTGTGCAGAGGATACCTTTGCCTGCTTTTGCGGCGAGTTCAACGGCTTTCAAGTGCAAGTTGTTAGGCAATCCAATGACAACGACATCTGTTTCAGGATGGTTAATAGCTTCTGCTAAATCGGTTGTTGCGTGAGGGATGTCCCACTCTTCGGCGAACGCGGTTGCGCGTTCTTCACGCCGAGAGTAGACGGCGTGAACACGATCCGTACCACGTTGGTTATGGAGCGTCATCGTATAGAACATTCCGATGAGTCCAGTGCCAAGCATTGTAACTTTATGACTTCTCATTTTTCTAATTTTCCTTACAGTTCGATGCGGTAAGTTTCATATTTGACGCACCTTTACGTAGAGTCGTCCTCCATTTCATTAGCGGACTAAAATTATTCTGCTTTATATCCTGCGATGACACCCCAGTCGTTAACCGTCCAACAGTGATTCTGATCCGTCGCGTGAACCCCTTTGAGCGTCGCGCCACCCGGTATGTTCGAGACTGTCCATGTGTTACCGCCATCGGTGGTATGCAGAACGGAATTGAAACCGCCGACTGCCCAACCGACCTTGGCATTAACAAAGATAATATCGTGAAGATCATCGAAAGATTCAGCTTTCTGTTGGTTCCAGGTTGCCCCGCCATCCGTTGTATGCAGAATTAAGCCCTCTTGTCCACAAATCCAACCCGTGTTTTCATCAACGAAATGGATACCGAACAGGTTATTATCAAAGCCTGCGTTCCGTTTCTCCCAAGTTTCGCCGCCGTCGGCTGTATGCAGGAGCGTCCCGAATGAACCGATGACCCAACCTGTTGTCGGTGAAACGAACCAGATATTCTCAAGATTGTTTCGGGTCTCACCGACGCGTGCCCGTTCTGAGCTGCCGGCCCAAGTTTCGCCGCCATCGGTTGTTTTGAGAATCGTATTCTCCGATCCGGCGATGAAACCGATCGTTTCGTTAATCATCTGGATGCCCATCAAATTGGCGCGAATGCCGCCTCGCCTTCCGCCACGTCCAGGGGTATCACTGGTTGCCATTTTCCGTGCCCACGTTTTACCGCTATCTTCAGTTTTCAGGATGGTGCCTCTACCGCCAGTGATATATCCGACGTTTTCATCAACGAAATAGATATTATAGAGCGGTGCTGAACCGCCACCACCGAAACCGCCTGGGGGACCCCCACCGGGAGGACCGCCTTGTCTCTGTTCTGCCCCCGGCGGACGCATATCGATCTCTTTTTTCTCCCACGTCTTACCGCCATCTGATGTCACCAGCATGAGTCCGCCGTTGCCAACAACCAAACCGTTTTGATCATCCATGAAATAGACATCCTGTAGCATGCCTTCAATACCGTCGCCACGGAGGATGTCATCTTCCCGCAGGACGGTCCAAGCTGCCTCGGCAACTATAGGATAAGAAAAGAAAATAGCAACACCCACAAGTATTGCAAAAAGGGGGATAACGATTCTTGACATGGTAATCTCCTTTTTTAGGGGTGGACAGCACGACGCAACGTGCCTTCCACTTTTAAGCCGACTGAAACGCATCATAAATCTGTCGTGCTCTGTTTTCAACATTCATTAAGTAATTTTGACTTATTTCCTGCTTGTAAAGTTCGGTTAAGTCGCCGCTCGCCTCACCAAAGGCTTTGGCAAATTTCCGACATTCCGCTTTATCGCTACCAGAGGCATACGCCTTCGTTTTCGCATCTGTACCAGATTTTCGCACTTCAACACACATATCATGAAACCTAAGATAACTCCCGTCCCCGACAAACCGGACATCCTCAAGCGTTGTGAAATCGAGATTCGGTAGCGCGTCTGTGAGGATCGCGCGCGCCTGTTCCATATCTATCTCGCCGTCACGGAGGGCAATGGCAATACCGAGGAAAAACAGGTCATTCTTATCACGCTTTGCTTCACCTTCCAATTTTGCTGCACGGAGTTTCTCAGGATTCGGTTCAGACTCGTTATAATAGGTGATGTCCTCTCGCACATCACACGTTGCGGTGATCTGACTCTCTATAAAAACCGTGGCGAGATAGTCAGACAAGGGTATATTCGTCTGTTTGCAGTGCGCTGCGAGTGCGGTGACAAGCACCATAGATTCACCTGCGGATTTCTCACGCATCGCGATAGCAGTTCTACCACCTTGGCTTCGGATGAGTGCTTCAGGCCCAGTAATCATTCCGCCGCTCTCTTCACCTGCAAAAATCAGTCGAGGTTGGACACCGAGCGAAATCGTCTCGCCGTAGACATCTTGAATAATGACAGGTGCGTCTGGTGCATCAGCGAGCTGCCGTTCAATCTTTTTCATTATCGACGCAATCTCCTTGAAGCCGACAGGGACGTTAATAACGTTGACACCGTTCGCTGCCCCCCACTGGTCCCAAGCGAGTGCGGAGGGCGTTGTCTTAATCATAAATCGCGGATGGTTTTCCCAAAGTCCAGCGGCTTTGAGCTGCTTGGTATGGAAATCCATCAACATCAGAAACGCTTGGTTCGGTGTGTAAATCGTCAAGAGTCGGTCATCACCGAGATCGAGGAAATCAATACCGAGGTGTTCTAATGTCTCTGCGCGCGCAGCATCCTCTATTTCACAGACGACGAGCCGATCGCCGTCGGGATCGGTTGCTTCAATCACAGTGCCGATGGGTTGTGTTTTGAGTTTCGTTGCATAATCTGCGGACTTAACGACATCAAGGATACTGAAATCGCAGCCGAGATCGTAAAATTCAGCCGCGCCGGTTTTCGGATTTTGATCAAGTTTCCCGATGTTGTGATAGAGCGGGTCTGCCGCAACGTGGAGCCAGCGGACAGCGTTCGCAATCCCCAACCGTTCAAAGATTGCACGCATCGGACGATACATACACCCCCCGACGCAATCTATAACGATTGGGGGTTTTACTTCGCGGATGAGGTTCAGATTCGCAGCGGTAGCAACGCCGCTTTTGAGATAACCGACATAAAAGTGCACGCCGTCGTGGAGTTCATCAAGCCGTTCACAGTCGATGTGAGCATCGTCGACTGCACTGAATTGAATTGGATAGCCTTCGGTTTCAGCAGTTTTAAGAATTTCTTCAATCTTGTTGACGAACCGCATGGATTCTTCGGGTAGGTATTGGCTCCCTTGGTTGTTGAGGTCTTTGGTCGCGTTCTTAGTGCTGACGGAGTGGCTTGATGTGACATGCTCGCCACCGTCCAAGTCAAGCATGAAAATCAGAAACGATGCCATCCAGATAGGCAGTGTCCCGAACCCTTTCGGGACATACGTACGAATCCCTTGTGCGGCTTGGATACGAGCGATGTGTTCGACATATTTCTGCGAATTGTAGCGCACCTCGCATCCTACGAGTTTCTCAACCAATTTTCTATCTGCGGTTTCATTTGCGACGAGACTCTTTCCGAGTGTAGCTAAAATAATCCCGATCTGATTAATTGGGAAGCGAGTATCCCACGGGTATAAGATATTTTGTGGTCCCCGGATGCCAGCCGTTGAGACCTGCGCCTCTTTCGCATAGTTCCGAAACCATTCCCAGAGGTTCAAACGTTCAATCAGTGCTTTATCGAGATAGAATGTGAATGCCTCTGATTCATCTTGTGGAAACAGGGGTGACTTAATAGAATCAGGGGTATTCTGTTCAACGACTGCAAAAAGTTGCTGCTCGGTGCGGTCCCGTTTATGGCGGTAACTTTCGTCAACTGTGATAATCATTTTTTTAATTTACCTTGCGGAGAAGTAGTCGGCATTAAGGCTATTAGATCCATTCCTAAAATCTGAAGAAACCCCCAAGCGAAAACCCTGCGTTGTTGTTGCAGGTTACCGTCTTTGAATTTTAAAGCATGAATATGTTATCACATTTCCATATTTTTTTCAAATCCGAATTTAAGGCAGGATGTATAAAGC
>RKRO01000477.1 GCA_007571355.1 Candidatus Poribacteria bacterium
GTGCTTATGCTTGGATCCAACTTGCGCGAGGCGAGATGCCAGATTCTGATCTAATTGAATGGTTCAGGGCAAACCAACACGCAGAGGGTGGATGGGGATTGGATACCGCGAACATGTCAAACGCTGAATCGACACGATTTGCCTACCTAATTCTGTCGCAAGTTCATCAACGCGCACCGGATCCATCTCTCGAAGCACTCCTGGCATCTATTCCGCAACCCCCGCTACACCTCGCCTTAGTCAAATTAGCGTACGCCGCTTTTGACCAATTTGATTGGCGTGAACTTACCCTACCAGAACACGCGTTGCCGCTTATGAAACTTGCACGGCAACTGACGAAGGTACCCCTACTTGGAAACCGACTGAAGCCACCGAGACATCGGCTGCCGCCCGTTGCGCTGTTCAATACCGAACTCTTCGATGCGCTGTTCATTGCTGAACAACATACACTCGTGCCTGTGTTCATTTTAATAGAATTGAACACGACCAGGCGACCTGAAAGGATTGCGGCACTCGTTGAATGGCTGAAAGGACACGTTCTCAGCGATGGCAGCTGGTTTCGGGTGAACTATATCACGGCACTCTCGGTCTTAGCCCTCATCGAACTCCAAGCGAAATGGGAAACCGCCGAAGAAACCGCCGAATTTATTGAACGTGGCATTCAATGGCTCCACAAGACCCGAAACCCTGATGGCGGATGCCGAGAAGCACTGAACCTGAATGTCTGGGATACAGCGTTGAGTATCATCGCACTCACAGAGGTGTATTCCACTAACGAAAGGGATACACCGCTCAGTGTTGAACAGGTAGAAAAGGTGACATCTGCTGCAGGGTGGCTTGTTGAACATCAGAACGTAGATGGTGGGTGGGCGTTTTCCGGTTTAAGCGATAGTTCGCTCCCCAGTGATGCCGACGATACCGCGCTCGGCACCCTTGCGTTGATACGTTCACATGCTGTAGGGGCGAAGTCCCCTCGTTCCTACGCTGACGCAATTCACCGTGGGATTGGCTGGTTAAAAACACAACAGGGGCGTGATGGGAGCTGGAGTACCTATCAACCCGGACAGGGCGATGTCGGGTGTGTCAGTATCACAGCGCATGCGATTGAAGCACTCCTCGCTTTTGGTAAACTTGACCTTACAGAGAAGCCTGACATGGCGCGTGAGATGCAGCACGGTATCAACTGGCTGCGCCGGCAAATACACAAGGACGGTTACTGGCGAGATCTCTGGCTGGCAAAAGATACCTACGGCACCGCTTGCGCGATCACTGCACTCGTGAAAGCCGGACTGAGAGACACGCCAGAAGTCTACCGAGGCGTTAAGTGGTTAGAACACACCCAAAATACGGATGGGGGTTGGGGTGAAGATATGTTCGGGAATTCGATGGGAAGCACAATAGAGCAGACGGCGTGGAGTACCTACGCGCTGCTACAAGTAGACCCTGAAAACCGGGCAGCACAAAACGGCATCCAGTTTCTGCTCAAACACCAACGCGAAAACGGTTCGTGGCAAGAGCAGTGCGTCGGCATCTATTGGGAGATTATAGGGGGCTACGCCGACCCGATCTATGCGTCCGTTTTTCCGATACTCGCCTTGAATCAGTTCGCGCAAACATCCGCTTAGGTCGCGTCCGGCAATGTCCCAGAAAATATCAATTATCATTCCAGTGCTGAACGAAGCGAAGATATTGGAGAAGACGCTTTCCGAACTCCAGTCCGCGTTAGGCGCGCACGAACTCATCGTTGTAGACGGTGGGAGCACTGACGGTTCTGTTCACATCGCTGAGAAATATGGGAAAGTGATTGTATCAGAACCGGGACGTGCAAAACAGTTAAACACAGGCGCAGCGGCGGCAGCAGGGGATATCCTTATTTTCCTACATGCGGATATTTGGCTTGAACCGGGGGCATTGGCGGCGGTCGCGACAGCACTCACTTCTGGGCACGTCGGGGGCGGGTTTCAGCAGAAAATTGATGGCGGACATTTCCTCTACCGCGCCATTGAAACAGCAGGGAACATGCGCGGAAAATACCTGAAAGTTTTTTACGGAGACAGCGGTATCTTTCTGAGGCGTGTCGATTTCGAGAAGATTGGCGGTTTTCCTGAAATCCCGATTCTGGAAGAGATGGAATTTTCAAAAAAACTGCGGCAGCTCGGTCAAACAACGCTGGTTACACCGCATATCCATATCTCCGCCCGGCGATGGGAGACAAAAGGGATCGTCCGTACCACGCTAAACAATTGGTTGATAACGTTCCTCTATTTTCTTAAATTTTCACCTGCACAACTCACTAAACTCTACCGCCATATTCGATAGCAGATAAAAAAGCGGTTTCTTGTGCCGCTTTGAATGCCGCATCAGAAACCGCTATCGGAGAGATCGGATAGCATACACTACCCCGAAAAGTATATCTCGTTAGTCAACCTGCTTGATGGAGCCCCAAGTTGTGGCTAACTTATTTTTCGCTTCGACATTAAATTCGGCTTCTTCTGCAAGCCAGTTATTGATGAATTCAGCAACGCCGATACCACGGATGTCGGTCCCGGGCCAGTTAGGTATAGCGGATTGCCACATCGCAGCAATCATGCCAACGCCATCTTCGCCCGGTGTTTTGCTAACAGCGACGGCTGGATCCGCATTATTTTTGTCAGCCTCAGCGAAAATCACGAGGTCCCAATCGCTGCCATCAAACTGTTCTACGTGCCAGGGACGGTTGGAATTAAAAGGTTCCATTGATGGTATAACTTTTTCACCAATCGCCGTCGGTTTCATACCTCCAACCCGTTCAGCGAAAGTAAGTCCTGGAATATCAAAGACATTCGCAGCACCGGTAGGCCCGTTGTCTGGGCTGCGGACACCGCCTTCATAAGGGGCAAGTATTGGGAACCTATTTGTCTGTTTTTTTGTCAGATCCGTCTAATTTCATATTCATTTCAGAACTCCCGTTATTTTGCCAATTACCAGCCTTTTCCCTAAGTTTTTCAAGGTCACCTGGATTCTTCATATCGACGATGTGCGGCGTAATAATTATCACAATCTCGGCATCTTCAATAGCGGTTTCGGTGCTTTTGAAGAGTCTACCGAGTAACGGAATGTCGCCTAAGATCGGAAGTTTGTTCTCGACTTGCTTCTGCTTTTGACGGATAATACCGCCGACAACAATCTTTTGTCCATCTTCGACATCAATGTAAACGCTGATGGCGTTGTCATCCGTGATGGGTGCGTTGAAGTCGGTAAACTCAATGAAGTTGCTAGCACTGATATTTGTAATATCCAACCCGATGGTGCGTTTACCGTCCTCGCCTGCTTGCGATTTGGCGATGTACGGGGTCAGTTCGATATTGATACCGACAGGCGGATCAATAAAGTCATAGTTGAAAAGCGGTTGAGAGACAGCCTCTCCCAAGATACTGGTCGTATCAACGCTTTGGAGGTACGGGATCCGGCGGCCACTGCTCCACGTCGCGGCTCTGGAGTCTCGTGTCAACAGCACCGGTGTCGAGAGGGTTTGAACCTTGTTTTCACGCATGAGTGTATGGAGAAGTGCCATATATTCCTTGGTTGCCAAACCGAGGTTAAACCCTGATATTTCCTGATCGAGCCCGAGCTGGGCATCGAGGTCACCGATGAGCGGGTTGCCGGGAACCGGGGATACGCCGAAAATTTTGTTTTCTTGTGCCGTGAGTTCGATCCCGAGTTTCGTTGTCTCATCAAGGGTGACTTCAAGGATTTGGATATCTATCCAGACCTGCCCGCGTACAAAATCTAATTGTTTGATGAGTGCCTCGACATCCGGTAGGTACCGCTGCCGCGTCGTAATAATCAAGGAGTTGGTATCCGGGTCGGCGAAGACGGTAACTTTCCCGCTCAAAGAGTTAATATCCTGCTGTTGTTGTGCGCCACCGGAAGCGAAGAACCTTCTAAAACTGAATCCATCATTTCCGCCTTCACCTTCCCAAACCTGTTGCAGCACCGTCTCAAGTTGCGTGGCATCTGCGTATTCGAGGCGAATCGTTGTTGTAATCTCTTTTTGCCCCTCTGGTGTGGGTGTATCCAAGGAGTCGATAAACTCTGTGATAAGTTCAAAGTTGCGCTGTGTCGCCGTTGAGATGATAACAGCATTCAACGTCGGATACGCCTCAGCATAGACGTTCCCTGCCAACGACCCTTGCGTCTGATTGCGGTTGTTTCGCGGGAGGAAAAAGAAAAAGTCTTGATTGTTTGAGCTGCCCTGATAGACGTTGTTGATGACAGCGGCGACATTTTCAGCATCTGCGTATCTGAGGTTATACATGCGGGTACCCCATTCTTGGTCCGGCATGTTGACATCCAGTTTTTCGATGAGTGCGTCAATAGTTGCGAAGTTTTGCGCACTTGTTGAGATCATGATAGCATTGAGGCGTAGGTCAGCGACGAGGTGTACTTCCCCTTGTACACCGAATCCGCCGCCTTCGGTGGGTTCATCGCGTCTGCGGTCCCACCAAGGCCTGTCTCTGTCGCGCCCTGCACTGCCGCCTTCAAAGAGGTCCTGTAGACTCGGAACGAGGGTTTCAGCATCCGCAAACTTGAGGAAATAGAGTTTAATTTCTTCTTGTGTCTCCGCTTGGTCAAGTTCTTGGATGACCTTTTCAATGATAGAGAAGTTGCGCGGATCGGAGGAGACCACAATAATATTGAGGCGTGCGTTGGGAGAGACGTTGATCTCTCCGACGATACCTTGTTGGTCAACGCCTTGTTCACGTTGCCAGTTCCTTAACCTTGCGCGGTCCCAAGCATCCATTCTGCGGCGGTTGTCTTCATTCTCACCGGTAAGTACTTCCCGGAGCGTTTCTGCGACATCCTCAGCGGCTGCGTACTGAAGTCGGAAAGTTCGGATTTCGGTCTGTGAGGTGGGTGATACATCGAGGTCCTCGATGATCTTTTGTAGGAATACCAAGTTTACTTCAGAGGCTTTGAGGATAAGTGCGTTGGAGTTCGTTTCGGCGATAATTATGATTGTGCCGTCAAGGACTTCGTAGCCTGTACCCTCTGCCTTCATCTGTTCTGCAGCGGCTCTTGCTTCTTCCACAGTAATGCGGGTACCACCGTCTCCAGACTGGTTTTCGTTGCGACCGTCTTCTCGAAAAATGTTTGTGAGTGCTTGTGCGACACGATTGGCATCTGCATAAGCGAGTGGGACGACAAGAATCTTTAACGGCGATCTCTCACCTTCGTCGGCGACTTGTAGGATTGTAACGATTCGGTGGATATTGGAGGCGACATCTGTGATGACGAGTGCGTTTGTTGTGGTATCCGCAAAAATATTGGCTTGTTTATTAAGGAGCGGTTTGAGACGATCTACCTGTTCTGAAGCAACGACATTGTTTAATCGAATGACATAAGTTTGAATCTCATCGGTCATTTCAACGAGATTAGGATCGGGTGTAATGTTTTTGACAATGCCTTTTGTGACCATCGCGCGCGAAAAAGTTGTAACTAAGAGCGTGCTATCCGTTCGGATGAGGGTGAGATCATATTGTGTGAGGATAGTTTTAAGGTTTTCGATAATCTCTTCAGTCGTCACATCTCTGAGATTCAGAAGTGCGAATCTTTTATCTCGGAGGTCTTCTTCACTGGCAATAATAGTGAGATCGGTTTCGCGCGAGAGCCACTCAAAGATCCCTTTGAGGTCTTCGCCCGTAGAGTTAAAGTCGAAACGGATTGCGCGCCCTTCTTCGTCTCTCTGTGTAACGCGCATTGCAGGTTCCTGCTGCGCGGCTAACTCAGAAAGCCCGACGGCGAACAATCCGAAGCAGATTAGAAAAATAGATAAAAATTTCTTGCCTTGCATAACGTCCAATCCTTTTTAATTTTATGGCGATTTCTTGAAAATCTTATGAGAGTTTCTTCCATCAACGTTGTATAGAGATCTCCTATGAGATTCAGACAGTTTTTTTTGGGACAGAACCGATCCACTGGATTCCGTAAAGTTAAAATATTTGAGCGATAAGAAGTAGGTCAACATTTAAGTTTGTTGCGTCATTCCCACCACGATTCCTGCCGCGTTGTGCTCCGGAGGATTGCTTATCAGCAGAGATTCGCATATCCCGGACGGTTAACCATTTCGCGTTTGTCTCGACAAGACGGTTCAGGTTAACGAGTTTTTCGATATCTGTTTTGAATTTCATTTCAACGGTGTAAAGTTGCGTCTCGTATGTCGGCGGTGCCAAAGCGAGCTGCTCCAGAAGATAGGCTCGCTGTCTCTGAATTTCCGCAATGTATTTGGCGAGTACTGCTTGCGGTTGGCTGGCTGCGGGTTGATCCTCAGCGTACGCGTCCGGCGTTTGCATGAGAATTTCCAAAAGTGGACTATTTCTTCGTAACTGCACTTCGACGGCAGCGGGTTTCACACCGATCCCGAAAATACCGGGAGATGCAGGGGTTTCAATTGTGAGAAGTTGCGCCGCAAAGAAGCCTTGTTTAAAATCTGTTGCCCCCCGAAGTTGTTGTGTTACCATGCTTTTGATATACGCAGCGAGTTTGACACGCAGCGAAAGCGGGATCGCCTCTGGCAATGCAGCGAATTCCCATTGCCCTGTCGGCGTTTCGGGTTCCGCTGATTGCGCGCTACTTTCTGGTGCCCCATCTTCCGCGGATTCTGGGGCCGCTGACGCTTTACCTGTTTCGCTCTTCTTCTCATCTGTATCGGACTCTGTTGTGTCCGACAACCATGCCTCCATCAACGTGTCAAAGGAATCGTCCTCTGCCGCTTGCGCTGCGAGCTCCGCAAGTTCTTCTGCCTCTGCTTCAATATGTTTGAGATAGAGATAGAGAACGAGACGTTCTCGGTTTTGCATCGTCAACTTTAGACTCTGCTTGCCTGCAGCGGGTTTCGTTAGCAGTTGATAATTCTGTTCGATACCGGCGCGTTTGACCAATCCATCGACGCGCGCACGAATGACAGTCTCAGGCGGTTGCGTATCAAAAAGGGATACGGCCTTTTGATCTTCTGTGTTTGCCAATCCGGTTGCCTTATAAATCTCGGTTTCAATGGGTTTAAGCACTTCCGCAGCACGTACAAGATTTTCAGTTTTTAACAACTGCTCCTGTTTGGCTTTCGCCTCCTGATTCGCAAACAAGCGATAGAAAGCAGGGACAATTTGTATTGCAACCCATAGAAGCAGTACTGCCCCCAAAATCCCGAGCAAGATTCGGCTTCGTGGTGTTAATTGGAGATCCAGTTCCATTAATTTATTCCTCTACAAAAATCCGAATATCTATAAATTCGGTTGAAAGCTGCGCTCAGAGATGTTTATTTTAATTATCTTCTTCGTCCTTTTGATCTTCCATTTCATCGGTTTTCGGCGCGGGGGGTTCAATATTGGGTTCGTCGTCCGTTGCTACCGACTCGTTTTCATTTATCGGGATGTCAGGCATCGGATACCGTTTTTTTGCAAATGTTTTGACAGCAGACGGGGTCAAGTTACACCGCACCTGCACTTGAAAAATTGGTTTTCGATCTTGTGTGATTGTTGTGGTCTCGCCGGGTCGAATATTGGTAAAGACCCCGGAGTGCTCGAGGGCCCCTATAAGGGTATTAATGGCATTGTGGGATGAGCCCTCTAAGTTGAAGGTAATGCGTGCCGTTTCAGGTACATTGAGATTGGTAACATTGAAATTCGTCCATGCCACTTGTGTTCTATCGCGAAACATCTCACTGAGTGCATGCAAAATATCAAGTGGAGAGATATGATGCGCCAACATCTCTGTGAGTGCCAACTCTCGTCCGAGTTGCTCTTTTGCGGCTGCCATGGGCTGCGCGTAGTTTGCAAGTCGCTGGTCTACGAGTTCTGATCTCTGTTGCTGTCTACGTTGGAGCGTATAACCGCCGAAAATGCCCCCGCCGATTATCAAAATTCCTAACCCCGCAGCCGCCAGAATCTGACGTTGCCGAGCTGTTTGCGTGATCGTCTCGGCTGTCTCCTTGGGTAACAGAGAGACCTGGATCGCTGGGTTCAGGGCACTAAGTCCCACACCTAATGAAACTGCCAAAGTATCGCCGTATGTGTCAAGTAGCGTTTCTACCTCGGCTTGTTCATGTTCAATTTTAATATCTGCACACTGTTCAATCGCCTGAAGGGGGTTCCATAGCACCGCCGGGATATTGAGTTCTGTCTCCAAAACAGCAGCGAGATCGGGGACACGTGCGCCCCCCCCAGATAACCAGATTTCGGGTTCAGTCGCAGAGAACGTTGGACTTTCAGATCCAGCGATGTTATTCCCAGCATCGCCATCGCTGGTTTCGTTCTGTAGGTTCGCAGCAGCAATAGAACGTTGGAGTTCCGTTATTAATTGTGTCGTCCATGCAGATGTGGGTGCCTCATTTGCGGGAATCCGACGTTTTTCTTCGGCTGCAGTGTCGGTATCCATGTTCAAGGCACTGCGAATATGTTCAGAGAGGTTGTTACCCCCGAGTCGGAAGCTGCGTGAAAACCGAAGTGCCCCGTTTGCAATAAAACAAAAATCTGTGTGGCTCGCGCCGATGTCCACAATGAACGTCGGTTTGGTGCATCCGCTGTTTGCGGCTACCTCAGCGATCGCAATCATTGAAGGTGTGATGCCGGAAACGACAACACCGTTTTGTTCAAGCAGATCGAGATGATCTGTGACAGAGGATCGGCGAGTAGATATCAACTCTACCGAAGTCGCGTCTGAGGTTCGGCGGACATCGTGGTAAGTAAAGATTGCTTCCTCAATCCGAAAAGGGAGTTCCGCTTCTGCCGCAATTGCGACGATATTCGCGAGTTGATCATCGGTTGCCACCGGTAAGTTCGTTAAACGTTTTGTGCTGACCAAATACCTCGAAATTGCAAGCACAATCTCTGTCTTATCTCGGTTAAATAACGCGCGTAAATTCCCTTGCTTTGGGGGTTTTCCCAAGGGTTCCCAAAGGCGTTCCAACGCCTGAGCAACTTGATATCGGTCATCCGCGTCTCGATATGTAACAACATTTGCGTTGATTAGGCGCGTACCTGTAGATGCCTGTTCAAGTTGAACCATTTTCGCTGTGTGCGTGCCGATATCAATCGCCACAACTCGTTTTTTCGCCATTTTTTATTTAATCCTGCCTCCAATATTGAACAACAACTGCGTCTCCTGTGCGATCAATGATACCAACACAGGTCGAGATGGCTCTACCTGCAGCATCAATGCCGCTTGCCTCAATACGATACCCGTGTGAACGGTAGGTTACCGAGTCAGCAAGTTCCCGAAACGTATTAAAGTCGATTTCCTCCATCTCTGAAAGTTGCGAGATGTTGGTGAATGGATTTCCGGTGATTTCTTCTTCTGTAAAACTGAGTACCGGTGCGTCGTCGGGCGGATCTTGTTCTCGCCGCGTGACAATCGCCCGTGCTTTTTGGGGATCCATCCCCGGTAGCAGCGCTAAGACTTCAACTGGAGCCGTATTAACATTAATAAGTCCGCTGCGTGTTTCTCCATCTTCCAGCGTTATTTTATCGATGATACCGATGAACTCTTGTTGCGTTAACATTCTGACATCTTTAATAGCGTCTATGTTCTGAAAAAATCCTTGTGAGTCGCGATGATCGACGATACGTTCGGCAATACCTATGTCAATATCGTCCAAAGATTCCAAGGTTTCGACATCCGCGGTATTGATATTAACTTGTCCATCTTCGTTTTGGCCTTGTTGTGGACCTCCGTTTTCTTCATCTTCTTGGTTTTCTTGATTTTCGTTGGAATCCTCGGTTGTAATTCGGCTTTGGATGTTGTTAAAAAGTTCGTCGGAGACCGCCTGTACATCCATGAGTGCGGCGAATCTGTCAAACTCCCGCTGCTGAATCAGCGATTGCGCTTCCGCTTGTGAGAAGACGGGTTGATTCTGTTGCGTCTCAAGTTGTGTCAACTGCCCTTCGTCCGCTGTATTGAGGTTAACGAGTGCTTCTCCATTCGGGTCGGTACTTGCGTCAAGTGAATAGAGGGTTGCTAAGTCCACCAATCCGGGTTGTGCCTCCGTCGCTGGTGCCTGCGGTACGCCAGTTTCCGTTGCGTTACTCGCGGCTCCGGCTTGTGTATTAGCAGGTTGTGTCAACGCCGCTGCTTGTTGTGTCCCGTAAAGGAGTTGAGGGGTCATCCCTTCCACACGTGCAAGGTCCCGAACGGTTCGATACGGTCTTCCTTCTACAATAGCATTGGCGAGTTCTTGCGTTAACGGATCCTCCGGCGAAGCCCCGACTTGCATGAGCAAATTCGTGATGAGTCCAGCATCGGCAGTATTGATATTAACCTTTGAGGCTTCATCGGTAACGGTTACCTGATAGTTCAAGAGATTTCCTGCTTGTATGCCGTCATCAATCTGTCCTTGAATCGGTTCAGCCCAATTTTCACCGAGCGAATCGAAAGGTGTCTGATCTGTTCGCATAACAGCGAGTGTCCACTCGAAGCCTGCCTTCGCGGCGTAGTGTAATTTTGCCCTGTCCAAAAAGTTCCGTTGTGTCCGCTGTTCTATATGGATCGAATAGAGGAGCTGCGCCGCCAAAACAGAGAGGATTGTGAGTATCCAGAGGGTTGATACGAGTGATAATCCGCGCTGTTCTTTGTAGAATGTATCGGAAAACCGCTTTGTGAACGTTATCATCTTAGGGGCCTCCCTGAGCTCCGCCTTCTGCACCGCCACCAGCGGTGGCACTCGCTCGGAGGTATACCATCGTCGATTGGGTCATACCGTTTGACGGTAGCACCGGTTGGTTTTGGGGCGTAAACTGTGCCGCGGTATTTGGGCTTCTGGGGCCCTCTATCTCACTTTGTACCGATATTAAGACCTGTACGGCACTTGGAACGCTTTCTGGGTCCTCCCACGAAGTGTTCCATACCTCTGTCTCTGCGTCAAAATACTGTAAATCAAAATTAGTAAGCCCGGTAATGAGGGTTGCGATGTCAACGTAAATCGGTTCACCATTCTCGTCTGTTTCCGGTATAGTCCCGGTTTCTAAGATGGGACCGATAACGGTTTCTGGGTCAAGTGTTGTGGTTGCGATGCGAAAGAGGGCAGATGTGCCCGTCTCTTCACCGGCTACATCTTCTGTAAAACCGCTTTGAAGATTTCCAGCCACCGGAGCGGATTCACCCAGCATCGGTTCTGCAGCGACGAAGTACGCCACACGTTGAACGTCACTTAAAAGCGGTTGGGAGACTTGTGCGGTACTCGGAGATTGGAAACTCGAAAGCTGCTCAGCAAACGGGTCAGGATCGGTCCTCACGAGTGTAACGAAACTGATCATGTCTCTATCACCGGCTTGACTGGGGCCGTCTTGTGCGTACAATGCAAGTTCCGGTTCCTGGGTCGAGGTTTGCATATTTCCGAGGTCGGTTACAATCCGATCCATAGCAAACCGGCATCTCTGTGCAGCCAATACCCGCGCCTCGGTCTGATGATAAGCATCAACGGCTGTTTTGAAAGCGAAGTATGCCGATCCGCCGATGATGACAAGGATGCTAACTGCCATGAGCATTTCAATGAGGGTCAGCCCACTTTCACCAAATGTGTCGGTGTGTATTTTTTGCGTCTTCATGTCTATAGGTCCCCCGTTCAACGCCAAGGGTATGGCTATCGTCCACCACCTTGTTGCTGCCCCTGCTGCGTTTGTGACTTTTGTCTATCAGCGACGAAAGTCGTCATAGACATTGAACGTTCTCTATTTTTATGTTGCCACGTAACGGTTACTTGCACACGTCGTACATTCTCAATCTCTTCGGATTCTATGTCCTCAATGATAGCGTTCCAATGGTAGCGAGAGTTCTCACCGAATTCACCTGATGTCTCCCCAACATCTGGAAACCCCTCCATTTCAATCTGTGCCATCTGAAACTTGAGGAGATAGAGCGCGGTGGTACTGTTATCTGAAAGTGCTTGGTTACGCGCAGCGGAAGCAAAGGCGTTCAAAAGCGCGGGCAGCACAGCCGCCAAAATCGCTAATGTTACGAGTATCTCAACGAGCGTAAACCCATCTTCTCTTGCTGGCATTGAGCATTTAATTGGCAGTCTCATAATTTTACAGGATCCCCCGATATGCGTGGAGAATCATCTTAATGTATACAACAAACCCGCAGACGGGTTAATTTTCTGTGCGAAACCCCAACGTTTCAATTTCTTCAGCCGCGAGTTGTCGTACCGTAACCCGTCCGCTCGCGGCTTCAACAGCGACAGACATGATTTGATTTCGTGAGTTCCGGAGGTAGATAAGCGAATTCTCGGAGGTAGCAGTCGGTGAGAAGTAGATGTGCCCGACCCCCGAGTCAACTTGAACCGTCCGACCATTCTGATGGGTCATCATAGCCGCCAATACAACATTCTTCTCCATTGCGTAAGGTACCCCTAAGATTCCGCTCGCGCGCGCGAATGTTCCCCCCTGTTGCGCAGCGTTTGTGGTTGCCAACGGATTCCCATTTGTCCGCGTCGTGGAAGCATTGACAGCCGTGGAATTCTGGGCAGTGAGTGCCGACGCGAGCGGGCTGCTCGGGTTAAACGTATCACTGGAGGCGAGCCAGCACCGATCGTTGTCGAGATCGAAAACCACCAAGTGTGCTGTTCGATCCGTGATTGCCATATCCCGAGCGAACGTGAGCAAGCTGCGGATTGTATGGGCGGATGCCTTCAACCGACGCGTTACGGTGAACCCTTTGAGCGTCGGCATAGAAACAGCCGAGAGGATGCCCATGAGCGTCAACACAATCAGTAATTCTGTGATCGTAAAACCGCGTTGAGATTGAGAAGTAGGCGAGTTCCGAAGGCCCCGCCTGTCCGTTGTTTGTTGCATCGTTTTAGTAGGCTGCGGTATTTTCCTCAATCCAACTGGTGATGTCCGCGTCTAAGCCAGTACCTCCGACCTTGCCATCTTTCCCCATTGAGTAGAGTTCATAGTCATAACCAGGTCTTGCTACTGGTTGGCGATAAACATAGGGGTTTCCCCACGGGTCTTCAAAACTTGGGGTGCCGATGTAGGGGCCGTCCCAATTCGGTGGTGTTGGACTTGGTGCAAGCCACAAGGCATTTAGCCCTTGTTCAGTTGTTGGGTATTCGCCTATTGCTATAGCGTACATCTCTAAGGCAGTTTTGAGACTGCTAATCTCCGTTTTTGCCTTTGAAACGTTTGCTTTCTGGGGCCAATCCATGACCCGTGGTGCAATAAAGGCCGCTAAGATCCCTAAGATAACAATAACGATTGTCAGTTCAATTAGCGTTAATCCGGATTCATCGGATTTTAGTTGCGTGAACATTGTAATTTTTCTCCTATATTATTGTATTTCTTTTACATTTTGTAACTACATCATCACTTTAAATCGCTGCAAAAAGGTTTCAGGCTTTGTTACTGAAGTTATATCTCTACCCTTGAGAGATAAACAAGAATTTTCGATTTAACAATGTTTTACTAAGAAATCACCAGAGAACAAAGAAAAAAGTCAACGTCAACATGGCAATCAAGGGCACTGTCAAGAGTAGAGTAAAAATAACATTCTCCAAAAACTCAAACCAACTTTTCCTGATATCTTTCGCCCAGTCTTTCCACATATCTTTAATAAAGTAGCTCCTACTTACAACGAGAGCGGGCATAGCAACAACAAAAACAAGGTATGTAATCCAATTATTCTTCTCCCCAAAGGCAGCTATTGCAATAGGACAGATTATGAAAATTAACAGAGCGCGGAAAAAGAAGTCGAGTGCATCCCTCTTCTCTTTCTTCTTCTCTTGTTTCCATTTTGCCTCTCTTTCCCCCATACAACAAGTGTTGGAATAGTTTAAGTCTTCTCTTGAATTATGCTTGTAGCATATACCGCATAACGCCTGTAGGTCTTCCAGATTCTCATTGCCTAAGGGTTTTGTTTTAGTGCCACGTACCACTACCCGCTTCACAGGGCGATGACATTGAAACTCAAAACGTTTACACTCACATTTTTTATGGTCTGCCATAGGTTGGCGACTCCGTTAAGCATATTAACCACTGAGTAATTGGTTTGCTTCGAAGATCGGGAGGATCATCGCGACAGCGATAAACCCGATAACGACACCCATCAGTAGAATAACCAACGGACCGATAGAACTCGTTAGCCGTTCGAGGCTCTTTTTTATTTCTAAATCGTAGTAGTCAGAGAGTTTACCGAGCATGTGAACAGGTTCACCAGACTCTTCACCGACAGCCACCATGTGCGTAACAAATTCAGGAAAATCCTTGCTTTTGGAGAGTTCACGAGAGAGCGTAGAGCCCTGCTCGACCTCTACTTCCGCTTCGGCGACGACATTGCTATAGACCTTGTTTCCGATGGTGTCCTTGACAACTGCAAGCGCGGGCAACATCCGCACACCGTTTTCCAAAAGTGTTGCCATCGTTCGGGTGAAACGGACAATGGCAAACGTGCTAAATATGGGACCGATGAGTGGTAACTTGAGTTTGAGTCGGTCAAACCAGACTTGACCAGATTCGAGTCGTAGGTACTGTCTTATTCCGGCAGCAGCTACGATGATGATGACGAGTCCGACCCACCAATAGGTTTGAAAAATATCGGTTGTGCCGATGAGAACTCGTGTCGGCATCGGCAATTCGACACCGAGGTCGTTGAACATCTCCGTGAATTTCGGTATCACAAGAATCATGAGGACAGTCACAGCGGATATGCTGAGTGTTAACAGGATAATTGGGTAGAAAAGTGCTGAAATGACATCGTTTTTCAGGAGCCGCTGGCGTTCTGCAAATTCCGCGAGACGTTCGAGGACTAAACCGAGTACGCCGCCACTTTCCCCGGCTTTTACCATATTAATATAGAGGTCTGAAAAAACATTGGGGTGCTGCGACAGGGCATCGTTAAAAGTTGCACCGTGTTCAACATCGTGTTTGACTTGTGAGACGATACGATGGAGTGCAGGGTTCTGGATCTGCCCGAGCGTCACCTCCAAAGCCCGAGGTAACGGGACGTGTGCGTTGACGAGTGTCGCCAACTGATAGGTAAAGAACTCAACGTCCGCTGGCTTGATCCGGCGCTGCCCGATTTTTAGCCATCTGCGGATGTCCGTCGGTGCATCTTCTGCTGTTTCCTCAACGACGGAGGTGGGCCAATAGCCCATCTGCCGCAATCGGGAGATGAGTTCGGCTTTAGAGTCGGCTTCGAGCGTATTCTTTACGCTACCACCGCCGTGCGTGAGTGCTTCATATCGGAATAACGGCATTGTTCGTCTCCACAATCGATTACAAGCCTACACAGATTAGGGCCATCAGAGCGTTTAGACAACTTCCCCGAAATCAAATTCTTCTTCCTGTGTCAGCCGGAGTACTTCGTCAACGGTTGTCATTCCGGCAGCGACTTTACGCCAGCCATCTTCACGTAAGCCTTTCATACCCAATTGGACAGCGAGTCTGCGGATTTCACTTGTTGATGCCTGCTTGAGTGCCATTGAGCGAACTTCATCGTTCATGAGTAGAACTTCAAAGATGCCGATTCTACCTTTGTAGCCTCTGCCTCGACATTCCTTACATCCACTGCCAATCACAGCTCTCGGAATTTCAAGGTCGTAGGGAATAGCGACATTGGTACCATTACTGTTCCCGTTCCCCATAAGTCCAGCCAATTCGTGTATATCGGGTGAATACATCTCACAGCATGCTTTACAAACACGGCGAGCAAGCCTTTGCGCGATGATACCTTCCACTGTAGAGGCGACGAGATACGGTTCGACGTTCATATCAATCAGTCGTGTAATCGCGCCGGGTGCATCGTTTGTATGGAGTGTGCTAAAGACAAGGTGCCCAGTTAGTGAAGTGTGGACCGCCATCTCTGCGGTCTCATAATCACGTATCTCACCTACCAAGACTTTATCCGGATCCTGACGCAAGATATGACGGAGCCCAATCGCGAAGGTGAAATCAATGTCGGGATTCACCTGGATTTGGTTGATACCTTCAAGTTCGTATTCGACCGGGTCTTCAAGTGTGATAATTTTCACATCCGGCGAATTGATCTCTTTCAGACACGCATAGAGCGAGGTTGTCTTTCCGCTCCCGGTGGGACCGGTGGCGAGGATGATGCCGTGCGGTTTACGAATCATGCGTTGAAACAGTTGGAGATTGTCTTCGGTCAACCCGAGTTCCTCAACTCCGAATTCAATGGATTGTCGGTCAAGGATACGGAGGACGACGCTTTCGCCGTGAAGGGTTGCGACAGTGGGTACAGTTGAAACGCGAAGGTCTATCTGTCGGTTTCCGACGCTGCCGATCTGCCGGCTAATTTTCCCGTCCTGAGGCCGTCGACGTTCTGCAACGTCCATTCCTGCCATGATTTTGATCCGCGAGGTAATCGCGGATTGCAAATAGGCAGGTGGTTGCGGCTGATCCTCTAAGACACCGTCCACACGAAACCGAATCTTAAGTTGCGTCGGATAGGGTTCAATGTGGATGTCACTTGCACCCATCCGGACAGCATCAATGATCATCTGGTCAACGGCGTGAATGACTGTCGGGTCTTGGCTGAGATCTTTCTCATCGATACCGAAGTCCTCAATGGTCTCACGTTCGAGGCTTGCGGTCGCACCGACAGGGCCCTTGATACCAGCACTCAGCAGGCTCTCAGCCGTGCGTCCATAGAGGCGGATAATCGCCTCTTCAATGTCTGCTGTATTGGCAAGGACAGGTATCACCCGGCAATTTGTGATCAACTCAATTTCGTCTATGAGAACGACATTAAGCACATCGACCATTGCGATCGTAAGTTCATCGTCGTTTAATTCGAGGGGGACAACTTTGTTACGGTAGGCGAACCCTGGTGATATCTTTTCAAGTGTGTCGGTTTCAGGGGTAACCCCTTCCAATTGGACGATGGGTGCCCCATATTCAATGCTCTTTGTCGCAAGGGCGAGGACATCAGACGACACACCGTGTTTAGAAAGCACAGCGGCTTCGGATGCACCCGTTTCTTTGATTTCTGTGACAATGTCCGTATAATCTTGCTCCGAGATGAGGGACGCTTGTCGCATCACCTCAACAATCGAAACTGTATTTTGTGTCTGTTGCATAGCAT
>RKRO01000507.1 GCA_007571355.1 Candidatus Poribacteria bacterium
CAATATCCCGACAGATAAATACAGAGTCTTTTGTCAGTCCTAACTTATCTATATCCGCTGCGACAAGTGACTCATCTAAGCAGACATGGCACATTTGCACGCCGTCCGGGGCAGTGAGGCGATAGACGATGTTTGTTGAGAGTTCTGCCACTTTTTCAAACGTGCTATCCAAGGGGTATCCCTCTTTAAGTGCAACTTCATAGAGGACATCTTCTATTTGCCATCCCGCTTGGAGTGGATCCAGGGCCTCCGCTAACTTAAGGAGATACGTCTGTGAGTCATCGGTTTGGAAATTGGTATCGTTTTTATAATTGGATTCATCGAGTTTGAAGACGCGAAAGCCTTCACCGACTTTTTCACAAACCTTGCGAGTCCGTTCTTTACCAATGTCGGCGACAGTTACAAATCCAGCTTTGTGGGCTGCGGATTTTTCATGCGTGGGCTCTGGGAGTTGCACCATGATGAATTGCCTGTTGCCGTTGTCTTCTTGATTCAGTTCCATAACGGCTTGTGCGGTTGAGCATGAACCTGCAAAAAAGTCCAAGACAATAGAGTCAGAATTTACACTGAATTGGAGGAGGTGTTTGATTAAACCAACAGGTTTAGGATAATCAAAAATATGGTATTCTTTAAAAAATTCCCGTATTTGTGTCCTCCCTTGACTATTTTTTTCCACATTAGTTAATAAACTCCGGAGGACTCTTCGAGATTCCTTTTGGTAAATCTTATACGCTACTTGCCATTTCCCATTTTGGTCCTCTGTAAAAACAATCTTATTATCCTTTTGGGCTTGAAGGAAACGTGGTTCTTGCCACCGCCATTTATTCAAGATTGTGGAACCATCGGGGCATTGGATTTTATACTGATATCCCGCATATCCTCCATATTGCTCTTGTGACTCAAATTCGCGTGTTTTATAGGGGCCTAGCATTGAATAATGTTCATCTTTTTTCTCATATTCCTTTTCTTCCTTTTTAGTTAAAGGTCGTCTCAATTCATCTATAACTTGAAGATGCTTAGCGTAAACAAGAATGTACTCGTGATCAGTTGCACAGTACTTAGCTTTATTTCCAGCACCACTGTGCCGCTGCCAAACTAATTGCTGAATGTGATTCTCTTCACCGAAAATCTCATTCATCATCAAACGAAGGCTACAGACTTCGTGATCGTCTATGCTGACAAAGATGATGCCGTCGTCGGTAAGGAGCTGCCGCGCCAAAAACAGCCGTGGATACATCATAGAGAGCCACGCGGAATGATAGCGGCCACTCGTCTCTGGATTGCTGGTCTGGAGATTGCCTTCAGTATCGGTTTGACCGGTGAGTTGGAGATAGGCATTTAGGGGTTTGGCGTAATTGTCGGGATAGACAAAGTCTTTGCCGGTGTTGTACGGGGGATCAATGTAGATGGTCTTGACTCGCCCGAAGTAGGGTTTATAGAGGAGTTTGAGGACTTCAAGGTTGTCCCCCTCAATAAAGAGATTGTGTGATGTGTCAAAATGGAGAGATTCGTCCCTACAAGGTTTTAGGGTTGCCTCGGTAGGTGTATTGAGAAGGCGGACAGAGGCTTGTTTGCCTGCCCAGGTAAAACGGTACGTTTCTCTATCTTCAGCGGAAAGGTCCTGATTTACCCCCCCCCATCTATGTTAAGTAGTTTTTGTAGTTTATTTATATCCACTTCGCCTTCGGTCAAACATTCTGGGAAGAGTTGCTTGAGGTGTTTGAGTCGTTCCGCGTTAGGTGTTGTAATGGATTTTTGGATTTTATCAGTGGTTTTTGTCATGGGTGTCCTTCCAAAATAGAATTACTTTCTTTGGGAATTCGCAGGTTTCAAGTTGCTGCGTATGTCCGTAGTTTTCGTCTCTGGGTGGATGTTCTCTGGCAAAGTGAACAACTTGCGCTACAAGAACAGATATTAGTATAGCATACCAACCTCCGGATGTCAAATTGAAATTGAGCCACACAAAAGTGTTCCGCGCCGTGAGTCCCCTAAAAGGTGAGATAAAGCAGATCGCGATTTTACTGCTATTGCGCAGTTCAGCAATATTTGAATTATGGGCAGCTCTAAATATACTAAGCTTTGGACAATTTTGGGTGCCACGTCACAGATACGGCATAACCTTTCAAAACACATAGCACGCCGCTGGCGTGCAAGAAGGGGCAATGCCGTTTGCTATAGACATAGCACGCCGCTGGCGTGCGGTCTTTTTCTCTCAGTGCCACGGCTATGCGAAGTTCGGGAAAAATAGAGAGCCCTTTGAAAATACAACGGTCATGCAACAAGAACTGTCCAAACGATAGTAAATATAACACAGGGCCAAATGGAGAATTCATGCTATAAGATTGATTTTGCTCTCTCGGTCATGATTACATTGAGTATCTCATCAGCAACAAATATGCGATTGCGTTGTTGTCCTGTCATTTCTCTGAGTTTACCTTTTGCGACAAGATAATCTATGCCGCGTTGAACAGTCGGAAATGTTGATTCCCATGCCTTTGCCAATTCTGATGTTGAGACAATCGGACTACTAAACAGATGCTCAATTAGTAAACTTACTGCTCTTGGCACCCGTGAACCTGTGGCAATTTTTCTGTATTCTTCTTTTAATGCAAGTAACTTTTGAATTGTTGACAAAGCATCTTCTGACTGTTGACGAATGCCTTGTAAGAAAAATGTGAGCCATACTTTCCAATCACTGTACTGGCTTACATTCAACAGAAGTTCATAATAGGCATCTCTGTACTGTTCAAAAAAATCGGAGAGGTACAGTAATGGTTGTGATAACAAACCACTCTCCATCAACATGAAAATAATCAGGAGCCTACCAATTCTCCCATTTCCATCAACAAATGGATGGATTGCTTCAAATTGGTAATGAACCAGTGCACATTGGATCAAAGCAGGTTCTCTCGGGTTGGAATGGATATACTTCTCCAGTTCCGAGAGGCAAGTTTTCATCTCTGGGACTGGTGGTGGTACATAAGTTGCATCCATCAAAGTACACCCGGGCTTCCCGATCCAGTTTTGACTTGTACGCATCAACCCTGGTGCTGCATGTTCACCACCGACCCCACTCATTAAGATTTCATGGACTTCGCAGAGTAGTCTGGAACTTATCGGTAAGTGTTGCAGTCTTTTGATTCCATATTCCATTGCGTTAACGTAGTTGACAAGTTCTTGTACGTCGGGTATTCGAGGGCATTCGGTTTTATCTGCTTCAAAGAGAAAAAGTTGATCCAATCCGGATTGAGTGTTCTCAATTCTGGAACTCATTACGGCTTCTCTCCGAATGAATGGACCAATCAATAGGTGAGGATTTGGCAATAGTTGACCGGCACCAGATAACTCTCCAAGTTTGATGTTTGCTTCTGAGAGGAGATTCGCCAACTCCCAATCCAATTCAATTTTCGGAGGAAGTGGGTTCGGTACATAAGCCCAATATGGATGGCTTCCTATGCTGCGGATGCATTTGCCAGCACATGAACATCTAAAATTTTCTGGATTCATTTTTTATCAGTTACGTTAGTAAGAGATAGCGTTATTAACGTTTATGCCACTTCACGTTAATAAGAAATTTCCTTATTAACGTTTACACCACTTTACGTTAATAAGGAAATGACGTGCATATATCGGATACGAAGTCCACTTAAAAGTTGGTACAAAATCAAGGAAGTGCTATAATGTTTTCAAATTATAACACATTTGCCAAAGGAATGCAACTATGAACGAAACTTCAATTGAGTTACTTGAATCATTAACACAAGCGGATGGGATTCCGGGGTATGAGGCGGAAGTGCGCGATGTTTTTCGGAACGCTGTCGCTGATGTGGGTCCGATAGGGACAGATAAATTGGGAAGTATCTTCTGCACGCGCGCAGGAAGTGCCGAATCTCCGCGAATTCTGCTCGATTCACATTTAGACGAAATCGGTTTTGTTGTGCAAAACGTCACAGATAACGGGTTTGTTAAATTTCTACCGCTCGGCGGATGGTGGGCGCACACACTTTTAGCACAACGCGTCAATATCACAACGAAGTTAGGTAAAGTACCGGGGGTTATCGGCTCCACGCCACCGCACCTGCTCTCAGGGTCACGGGATAAGGTCTTAGACATAAAAGACCTTTTTATTGATATCGGTGCTGAGAGTGAGGAACAAGCGGTAGAAGAATACGGTGTGGTCACCGGGTGTCCGATCGCGCCTTACGGTCCTTTTATGCGGTTGAAAAATGAAAAGTTGCTCACTGCGAAAGCGTTTGATAATCGTGTCGGTGTTGCGATTGTGATTGAGGCACTTTTGCGGCTCGACGAGCACCCGAACACCGTTATTGGCGCAGGAAGTGTCCAGGAAGAAATAGGCTTGCGGGGGGCGAAGACGATGGTCGCCAGTGTAGAACCCGATCTCGCGATTGTGCTTGAGGGGCCCCCTGGCGATGATACCCCAGGGTTAAGCGTTGGAAATACACAAGGGAAACTCGGCGGTGGTGTACAAATTCGGATTATTGACTCATCAATGATTGTCAACCCGAAATTGGCGGATTTTGTGGTTGAGACAGCAAAGCAACATGAGATACCGTATCAACTTGGTGTGCGTCAATCGGGTGGGACAGACGGTGGCGCGATTCATCAATTTGGGAGAGGGGTGCCATCCGTTGTACTCGGTGTACCCTCTCGTTATATTCATAGCCATGTCTCAATCATTAACACTGATGACTACATGGCAGCGTTGGATTTGACGATGCATCTCGTGCGTGCAATTGACGCATCTGTTTTGGATGGATTTCTGTTCGATTAGCCACACATTTGAAGTGTGTTCTCTGACCGGGAGGATAAACAGTGGAAACAACCTTACCGAAAATCTCGTTTTGTGGGCATCAAATCAGTAAGCTGGTAATAGGCGATAACCCAATTTATGGTTATTCTCACTTTAACCAACTCCTCTCACAGCATCAGCAGGCGTATCATACCCCGGAACGCGTTGTAGCAACGCTCAAACGGGCGGAGGAAGTCGGGATCAATGGTTGGCAGAACAGTATGACAGAACGCTCAATGTCTGATCTACAACTTTACCGAGATGCGGGTGGCACGATACACTGGTTCTGCCTTAGCCAAGGTTCCCGCTGGTACGAGGAGCCCGACCATGTTTTTGAAGCGGCGAAACACAATCCTATCGGTATGGCACCCCACGGTGGTGGCGTTGGGCAAAGGTGTTTGCGCGAAAACAAGTTGGAATATCTGCAGGACATCCTCAAACGGATTCGCGATACCGGTGTTTTGGTCGGCTTATCTGTCCATGATCCGAAACTTTTGCACATCGCTGAAGATGAAGCGTGGGATATAGACTATTACATGACAGGACTCTACAATCTCCACGGTGGTAGCGAAAAGTTTACGCAAAAATTTGGCTATGCACCGTTGGGTGAAATTTACGCGCGGGAAGATCGCGATGAGATGTGTAAGGCGATCCAGCGTACAGAGAAGCCATGCCTCCTCTTCAAGGTGCTTGCGGCGGGCAGGACGATCGGAAGCCCTGAACAGATTCGAACAGAAATCAAGTTCGCGATAGAAAACACCAAGCCGATTGATCCGTTGTTACTCGGTATGTATCAGCAGTTCGGCGATCAGATTGGTGAAAACGCCGCGTTGATTGCAGAGCTTTGCGCAGAATTGGGATAGATTGTCGCGCGCACCTTGCTTATATATCATGGAGGCTGGAAAATGGAAAAACGCGTATGTGGAAAATCGGGCATCGAGATTTCACCGATGGGAATCGGTTGCTGGTCTTATGGAGGTGGCGATTATTGGGGACCGCAGGCGCAGTCCGATGTCACTGCTGTCGCGAATGCAGCGTTGGATGCCGGTATCAATTTCTTTGATACTGCAGAGGGATATAACAACGGACGAAGCGAGGAAGCACTTGCCGTCGCATTGAAGGGCAGACGACACGAAGCCGTTATCGGCACAAAAGTCAGCAGACCCGACCCTGCTACGATACGTGAACATTGTGAAGCGAGTCTCCAACGGTTGCAAACGGATTGTGTTGATATCTATATGATCCACTGGCCCGACGATGAGATTGCCATTGCAGAGAGTATGGCTGAACTTGCACGCCTACAGGAAGATGGACTTATTCGTGCGATCGGTGTCAGCAACTTCGGGGTGGCGCAGCTCACGGCGGCACTTGCGACTGGGGCATCTATTGCCGTGAATCAACTCTGCTACAATCTCTTATCACGGGCAATAGAGCCGGAATTGCTACCGCTGTGTCGGAAGCACGATGTTGGTATTTTAGGGTATATGCCGCTGTTACAGGGAATTTTGACCGGACAATATAAGCGCGCAGCGGAGATACCGCCGGTGCATGCCCGGTTCCGCCATTTTCGGGAGGACCGGCCGCAGGCTTCACACGGCGAAGCAGGTGCCGAGGAAGAGATGTTTGAAACCTTGGGGGCTATCCGAAAAATAGCAGAGACTGAGCAGGTCCCAATGGCTCGACTCGCTATTGCTTGGGCGATGGCGAGACCGGGAATTACCTGTATGCTCGTCGGCACCCGAAATGTAGATGAATTGACAGAAAACCTGAATGTGCTTAACTATTCTCTGTCTACTGATGTGATTGAGAGGCTTGACACAGTAACCGCGCCACTTTTAGAAAAAATGGGAGCAAATCCGGATTATTTCACGGGTGCGCGTATACATTAGTTTTGGGTTGGCACAGCGATGCTCTGTACCCAAAGACGGTTAGAGAGGAAAATTATGGCTGCAGAATTCGGTATTAAATTCAACAAAGATTTCGGGAAGCCGTTGGTAACAACACCTGCTGACATCACACAGACGAACGCCGATGGCAGACCGGTTGTCCCTTTAACACAAGAACAGAAGTATCTTTTTGACAAAAACGGATGGCTCTTGGTGCCCGATGTGTTAACAGAATCAGAGGTTGAGGAAATGCGCGATTTCTGTTACCGCTTAAAAAACGATCCTGAATCGATCCCACAACACCACCGGTCAACTTACGGCGGTCCGCTGGAGAAATTAACAGATCATCCAGTTGTCGTAGCCTTCGGGAACGAATTTCTTGCATCACCGTATCTCGCCTCGGATACCTGTTACGGCTTCCGCATGGAGATGAGTTTTATGGCGTTGCGTTCTGCAACGGACGATCCGCCTTTTACATTTAGTCCGCATAACGGGAACGGCATGTTTCGGATGCCGGGGGATTGCCACCAATACCAATGTTTCCCCGGACAAGCGTATAGCGGTTTGACGCGCGTTGTCTGGGAACTTAACCCTGTGGAAAAAGGCGACGGCGGCACACTGTTCATTACGGGTAGTCATAAAGCAGCGTATACTGCACCAGCAGTTGCCCACACACAAGACTGGGAATTTTGGGACACCTATTCCTGTCCTGCTGGATCGGTCATTATCTTCACAGAGGCAATTACGCATAGTGGACAAGCGTGGCAAAACCGTGATACTGATCGGGTCGCTATCTTCAACGCGTATAACTCAGTTGATAAGCGATGGAGTCTGTCCAGACCGCCACAAGCGTTATTTGAGGAGATGCCCCCGAAACGCCAAACCCTTTTCCGTGATGCTTATGTGAAAGGCAACGTAACCGGCACAGCGTTTGATATGGCATTGTAAAGAGTGCGTAACTTGGACCGAAGTGGGAAGCGGGTTTACGGAGATGAACCTGAAAACCACCAAGTCACCTAACCGAACAGCAAGGTATAATTAAAAATTATGACACCGAAACAACATTATCTGTTTGATGTAACAGGATATCTTCATTTAGAAAACGTCATTACCGGCGACACACTGGCGGAAGCTGCTGCAGCGGTTGATAAATATATAACAACACCACCTGATGCGCTGCCCCCCGGTTTTGAGCAGAAAGGGCTCCATCAGCACGGGTTCGCTTTCGATAAATCGCTTGAATGCTTAACGATGCACGCTGCATTATGGCCGATTGTCAAGGAATTGACAGACAATCAACCGCGGTTTGGCAGAGGTTCATTGAAACACGATAAACACGATTTGTGGAAGGCGGGTGAGCATGCAAAGGTAAACCCTGGTGGATTGCACTGCGCACGCGACGATTACGGATGGTATAGCACGCGCTACGAAGTCAATAACGGACGTATCTACTGCGATAACTTCGTCTGTTTTCCGTATTTCACGGATGTCTATCCGGGGGATGGTGGACTCATCGTAATCCCTGGTTCGCATAAGAGTGCATTTGCTCGCCCGCCGGAGTTGCTGACGCTTGACGAAGCGGACGGTATTGATCCGCTTGACGATCCCGTTTTTGTTAATATTACACCGAAGGCGGGTGATATCGTGATTATTTCGGAATTACTCACCCACGGTGTGCTGCGCTGGAAGCCAAAAGATCGGGATCGACGGTTCCTCGTCCTGCGATATTTCCCGCAGTATTCCGGTAGGCATAGTTTTCCGCAACCCATCCTGGATCGGTTGTCCCCAGAGACATTAGAATTAGTGGAATCTGCGGCGTACGGCCATATCAAGGAGATTGTAAATCAGGATGCAGTTACGCTGACGGTATAAGGGGCGAATTTACGAAATCCAATAAACAAATCACCCCTCAATATTTAAAAAGACCTTTGCAAAAACCTGCAGATATTTTTATTTTCGGCAACTGATGAGACCGAACCGAAGATCTGATCGAAAGCCCTTAAAAAATCAGTCTGATTTTTTTTCATTGACAGTTTTCTCCAATTTGTGTTAGACTATAAATAAGTGTAGGCGAGTCTGGGAGATAAGAAGAGTATTGGCATCTCTATACTGTCATTGTTTTACCGAAACCCCTCTTTTAATCAATCAACTTTTTATCGTAACACAGAAATCGTCCAGAGCGGCGAGGCTCTGTTCGCAAAATTCGTCGAAAAGGAGGAAAACGCGATATGCCCACATACGACTATAAATGTCACGCATGTGATATCCAATTTGAGAAGTTTCAAGGGATTACTGCCCCGCCAATTGAGGAATGCCCGGAGTGCGGTGGCAAAGTGAAACGGCTCATTGGTGCAGGCGCAGGTCTGATTTTCAAAGGCTCCGGATTCTATATTACCGACTACCGAAGCGAAGGTTACAAGGAATCTGCCAAAAAAGACAAAGACAAAAGCGGTTCATCGGATAAAAGTTCGTCATCAGACAAAAGCCCAAAAAAAGAGAAGAAAACCGATACAAGCAGTAGCGAATCAAAGAGTACGTCTACCGCCCCAACCTAAATCAGGTCCGCTTCTATGTAAACGGAGACGTTTTGCACAATCACAGCCATGACCAGCATCGTCATCACGACGAAGCGCACACGCATAGTTATCAGGCACCTCTGCAGCGGAAGTTCAAGTTCGCTGTGTTGGTCACGTTTTGCGTCTTCCTTGGCGAACTTATCGGCGGTATCTGGTCGGGTAGTCTCGCGTTGCTTAGTGATGCAGCACATGTGATGTCCGATGTTGTTTCGCTGCTTATCAGTTGGCTGGCAATCTATCTCTCTACACGTCCGGCGACTTCTTCCCGCACCTACGGTTATCATCGCGCTGAGGTTTTCGCCGCTTTCGTGAACGGTGTTTCGCTCATCGCGATCTCCGGCTGGATCTTCTACGCAGCATACCAACGTTACATGTCGCCAACAGAGATAAAAGTAACAGGAATGTTTATTGTGGCGTGTCTCGGTTTTGTGGGGAATCTGCTGATCTTATGGAAACTGCACGGCGAGAGCCACGGGAACCTCAATGTCCGAAGCGCGGTGCTTCATGTAATTGGTGATACACTTTCTTCTGTGGCTGTTGTCGTCGGAGGCGTGATCATCTTTTGGATAGGTTGGTACCCGATTGACGCTATATTGAGTTTCCTTATCGGCGGGATTATTCTCTTCAGCGCAGTGAATGTAACAAAAGAAGCAGTGCATATCTTACTCGAAAATTCACCGAAGAATGCAGACGCACACACCATTGCCGAGCACCTCCGTAACTTAGAACCGGTCAGAGATGTCCACGACCTACACATCTGGTCACTGTGTTCGAACTATCCTGCGCTGAGCGCACATGTCGTAATTGATGAAAACACCACCTTAGCCCCTGATGGAATTCTTAAACAGATCAACGGTGAACTACAAGCACATTTCGGTATCAACCATACCACCCTGCAGTTAGAGCAAGTCGCCTGTGAACAGGCAGGCAATCTTTTCTGTAATGCCCAACACTCGTAGTAACTCTCTGTTTAGGCGTGTTCTACTTTTAAACGATGTGCTTTACGAATCAGGGCAGCGTCCTTCGCAAACTTTTGTGTCGCCTGGACCAGTCCATCAACGTGCGATCGCATATCCTTCTCCACCTGTACAATACGATCCATTAAATACGGCTGATCGCTCTGCTCAATCGCTTTTCGCATGATAGAGAGCAGGTGCATATAGATTGTGTCGGCTTCGCTCCCCTCAATCGCAATCGCAATTTCAAAAGCCTCATCAAGCGAAATTCTCCCATTATCGACCTTCTGCTCATGTGCGTCCAGCGCGTCCGTAATTTGCTGAACTGGGACATTGGACAACGCTGGTACAGGTGAATCAATCCCGAAGGCATTAACACATAAAGAACGCCCAAAATCCACAAGGATATAGTGCTGCCACTCCTCCGTACTCATCTGTTCCCAAAACCGTGCGATCCGTTCATCAACATCCCCCAAAAGCAGTGAAAGAGCAGCATAAAGTTTCGCTTGCCGCAGTTCAATATCTTGGCAAAGATTAAAAAGTTCTCCTAAGGTCAATCGTTTCTCCTTTTAAAGTAGTCGGTACGTCCTGCTATGTTGTGGAACTTGCTCTATATCTGCAGCGGTAAAGTAATCGCCGTCCCTGACAGCATACTCCGCGTGACCGCTTCCGTAAACTCCATATACTTCACCCCCGTGTCAAAATCTGTATGCGTAATCACCTCGTTACCACGGATAGCGTTCACGAATTCTTCCTCCACGCGCCATCCGCCAGCCTCTGAATCCGGTATATCAATCTCGTTGAGTTCCGCGTCGCCTTTCTGTCCGCCATAAAGTTTATCCCCAGAAAAACGTAAAGTTCCACTGCTTCCAAAGACATAGACCTCCGGTGCGCCTGCCAGCCCTGCAATAGTAGAGACCTGTATATGCAGCTGCGCGCCACATGCAAGGTCACCAACGACATCGATATGCTCTGGAATCCGGACAGAACGCATTACGCCGTTGGCATCCGGACGCATTTTGACGAAAGTCTTACCCATCGCCATAATCCGCGTCGCCTCTCCGACCCAACGCATCAACGCCTCGTACCAGATCCCCATACTCATGATATTGAGTCCGCTGAGATCGAAATCTTGCCGCCACTGGAGCGGCGATTCACTGTCCAGAAACGCGCCCCCTGCGCGTGCTTCTATTGCAAGCACCTCACCGAGATAGCCTTCCGCGATGAGCCGTTTTATCGTGTTATCGACCCGAAGCGTCATCGGTGAAGGAACAATCTGTGCAATGAGGTGTGTCTTCTGACGCGACACCATGCGCATGATATGTGCTTCTTTGGCGTTCATCGCCATCCGTGCTTCGCACATCACGTGCTTATCTGCTCGAAGTGCTGCTACGGTTGCACGGCAGTGCATATAGGGCCATGTTCCGATGACAATCGCATTCGTATCGGGATCGCGGATTGCTTCCTGCCAATTGTCATAGGTTTTCGGAATGCCAAATTCGGCAGCCACCCGTTGTGAGGATTCCTGACTCCGATTGCAGACCCCAACAATCTCAACGCCTTCAATCGCTTGTAGTCCCGGAATATGCTTCGATTTCGTGTTCCCACCCGCACCGATAATACCGACTTTAATTGTTTCTTGTGCCACTTAATTTGCTCCTCCCGTTGTTCGTGTTGCAATATCTATTTTAGCAGAAATTCAGGGTAGGTGTCAAAGAATTTTTCAACCGGATCATATTGTTTACATGGGTTTCTATTGAACCTTCAACTTAACCCTCGACTTCTTCCCACCGTGAATACTCGGCTCTTGACACAACATCTTCCGAAGCAACGCAAGCCCTTCATGCACATCCGGACGCTCCGCTTCCGTGATACCCAGCACTTCCGACAATAACAGCCGATCCAATTCATGACGTACTGGGTCCTCATCCATTTGGTTGAATGGCACCATCTCTTGATCCTTCAGTTCATTGAAAATCCGTTCTGCATTGGTCAGTGCTTTATTGGAGAGTTGGCGGACATCCAACGTGGGCATTGATTCCAGAGACGCTTTTGAACCGCTCCCCCGGCCTGTTTGCTGCTTACCAGAACTTAAAAAGTAGCATAGGAATCCTAATGTAGAGTTGCCCCATAGCGTCCAAGCATAATCATAGTCTGTATCTTCAAATACAATGTTCCTTACAGACCTAATGCCGATAGTATTCCGTTCTGTAAACATTACCGATAAAGAGTGCGAACTGAATCCTAAGTCTATATTAAAGTGTACCCTACCAGTACATTCTAATATCCTTCGGGCCTTGGCTTCTGCATGTGGGCGAATGAACCCGTGTGCATTAGGAAACACAACCATCGCCCGCTGTGTTCTGCAATTCAGATGATGCAAACACGGATATTCTGCAGTATCAGGACATCCTTTTGTAATGTCAAACGCTCCTCGTTCGCTCGGATCTTTTATATCCCTATGATCTGCACCGATTCTTGCTATATCTGATACCGAACAGATTGGAAGTTCTATAGGGGTTTTTTGGCGTGGAAGCCGCAATTGTGTTTATTCGCTGCCATTTGATACGCTGATTGAAGGACTGTGACATCCCTGATGCGGGACACGGGCCAGGCAAGTGTGTCATCAGGAAGTGGGGCAGAAATAGCGAATCCTATAATATCATCACCAATACAGATACGGTTTCCCCTATTCACACCATCTTCAAGTCTCCGAACATCCTCAATGCTATGAATTTGATTTGCAACTTGCAAAGCCTCTAGCTCACTTTTTAGACAACGCTTCAGGCAGACAAACGTCGCACGTCCTGTATTTGTTCCATTGCCCTTTGTTGCCAAAACAAGACATTCTGCCATCGTGGTATCCGATGAAAAAGCACAATTCTCAGTATCGGCATCGGAAATCGTGAGGGCAAGAACATCACGATATTCTTCTGTCCACAACCTTCGTACCTTGTGCCAACTATTTCCAGTAAGTGATGTAGATGGTAGTACAAACGCCATTGTGCCGTTAGGTCTGAGCATTCTATCCGCTAAATCTACAAAATCAACACCCTCTCCAGGGTTGTTACCACCAAAGCGACGCCCTTGTGCTTTGCGCGCTGCTTGCATTTCAGGTGCTTCTTTCTTATCAGCAAAAATGCTTTTAGGCAGATTGGAGTTACTATCAGCACCGCTGCGCGTATAGGGCGGATTCTGAATAACGATGTCGAATTCGCCATGTCTGAAAGCATCCCTAAAGTCAGTCGTTTCAAAGCCTTGTCCGGTGGCGGTTTCTGTTGTATCTAATGGCAATGGGAGTGTCCCTGCTGGATCGCTGAGCAGATTGAGCGCACCGATGGCGTAAAGTCCATCCGCACGCTGTGTGCCATAAAGCATTGTGTGGATGCGCGTGCCGCCAATACGAACATCAGGATAGGTACTGGCAATGATGGAGGCAGTCAAGTGTGCAGCGTTCGGCAGAATATCACACCCGACGAGGTTATGCTCCATCATATACTGATGGATGGCCTTCCCATTACCGCCCGCCTGTTCGTAAAGCATCAGGAGTCGTTGATAAACCCCGTTGAGAAGGGAACCCGTGCCACAGGCAAAATCCGCAATTTTCAGTTTTTTCGGATCTGTTTTGAGTTCGGGTAACGCGAGGGCACAGAGCAGTGCCGAGGATTCAGGACGGGTATAATTCGCCTTGAGAATTTTCCGATTGTCAATCAATTTCTGGAACACAATGCCAGCGAGTTCATGTTCTTGGGCGAGCCCCATCTTCTCTAACTCGCGCGCAGTATCGCGTAACACGCTTAAGATCTCACCGACCAGTTTATCATCCGCAGAAAGCGTTTCGACGAGAGTGTAGGCGACATTGAAAATCGGGGCATAGTTAACCTTTTGGATGTCCCGCCATGCACGGAGGACTTCGTCTGAATCGAGTTGCCCATAATCAGTGGTGAGTTCGCTAAGAGACGGGACGGTCTCCAAGTCTGGCTTGCGGGCAAGGGAACTCTGAAACACCAATGCATTGCTGATGATCAGCATTGCCATCTGTATTGTCTGCGCACCGGGTTCCTGAACGAGGAGCTCACCTATCCTTTTACCGATGTAGGGGCGGTCTTGAATCGCGGTATTGACGATACTGGCAGCATCAGAGATGCCTTGTTCAAGCACCTCAGCAGCCCTCTCAATCGTGGTGATGGGTGTTGCACCGATACGGATAGCGGTTGCAATGTCGGCAATGCTGCCGTAGAGCCACCCTTTTTGGGGAAATCTTTGGGGTTCGTCAACGCTAAGGAGTGTGTATGCGAAATCATTTGATGCCTCTAAATTCTCGCGGATTTCGTTGCGCGGCATCTTGCGAAACCTGTATGGAAGGCGGATCGCTATTGCACTGGCGATTGTTTCACCTGTCGTGCGGAGGGTCTTGCCCAAATAATGCTCGCGTGCCTGTTTTTCGCCGGTTTCATTACGACCGCGCTTGTCGTCGATTTTTACTTCAACCGCTATCGGGTATCGTTCCACTGTACGGATGATGACATCGGGTCTTCTTTGGTTTTCGACGAGGGGTCTTGTTGTTTGCTCGTAGATATTCCACGTCGCACTCATCGGCATCAGGATTTCAACGAATAGGGTGGTAATGGTATCTTCACTGTTAGTGTGTTGCTGGTTCATACAGTTCCTTTTCAAAATATTTTGCCGAACATTACTATCACGTGAGTCAGGACCCTGTTCAATCAAGAAGGGCTTCTAATCCTTGTTCAGACAACTAACGCTTACATCACCCACTTGAATTCAAGCAGAGGGTGCTTCCTGCATCACAGGAATGACATAGCTCCGAATCTGCACGCCGTCCACAACTTCCATCTGTACGCGCTGTTCGGGATTCTTGCGATGATCGAAGACGACGTAGTACCCCTTGCTAACACCTTCCGTTTTGAGATAAGCAGCGAGTTGTTTCTTTCCTGCTTCATAACGGGCGCTGCCTCTCCAAATCTTTGTTTTAACAATGTATTTCTGCTGATTGTGAAGGATAAGGAGATCCATCTTGCCCGCGCCTGTTGCGACTTCAAAAGAGATGACTCCTCCCACTGCCTTGACAAACGCGTCGAGGTAGGTAAGGAGGAGGTGCCTACCGCCGTATTCTTGTGGGGTTTCTGGCACTTGTAGAATCTTAAACCCTACGCGTGTGATAAAATCTCGAAAGTTATCAAGGAGACGGGCCATCTCAAGCTGTCCTTTGGCGGTGAGATAACTGTGGAATCCGTTGCTATTGTCTTCCGCGAAGTAGTCTCGTTCCAATCCGTTCACGGTTGGCGTGAACGCTTCTATGATGCAATGCAGATAAACCGGGTTGATAATTTTACACTTTCCATCTGTGCCTTTGGCAATGACTCCATAAGTAGTGAGTTCATTGATAAGTGGATCGCGTGGATTGAAGCGGACCCCTTCCTCATACGACATGATGTCCATGAGGAGCGTTTCAAAGCGGCGATCCCTGCGGATATTTGTCACGAGGTGGGTCAGGTTAGTATTATCTTCGCCAAGCAATTGTTCATAAGCTTTTGCAAAATGTGCCATCGTAAGGGTATTCGCTTTAGGAATGTCGAGTTCCTCAGTGAGAATTTGCGCGATGCGATTGACAAGAAAGGGTTGTCCCGCAGTCTGTTTGTGAATAGATTTCACGACCTCGGGAGCGAAGACTTGTCCGACTTCTTCCGTATACTGTCCGAAGAGTTCGCTTACCTGCTCAAGTGTGAAATTGGGCAGGTGAAGCTCATCTTGGATATTAAAGGGTGAGATGGATCGGTCGTAGTCAAGCTGCGTTATACTTTTAACACCGACGATACCGACACTGTGCGGACATAGAAACATATCAGAGAGGTAGATGTGTCGAAGTGCATACAAAAAATCACTCACAAGGCTTTGCGGAATACCATCAAACTCATCAATGAGGAGAATAACTCGCTGATCATCAAGTAAATTCCCAAGTCGTTCAAAGAACGTCACCATTGAAAAAGCATCTGTCAGTTGTGTGCGCTCTAAAAATTGCGTTAACACTGTAGAGGGAACCTCGTTGCGTTCTCGGAAGACAAACTGGATCTGCCACTGCATCATTTGGTAGAGCCGCGCGTAAAAAGTAGCAGCAGAAGTGTTCCGCTGTATTTGAAAATCTATTTGAATGGGAAAGTAGGTCGGCTCCTCAGTTGTGAGTGTAGCAAGTGCCCATCGAAAGAAGGTCGTCTTTCCAGTTTGGCGCGGCGCAAAAAGAACGATGTACCGCCCCTCTTTGATGCGGTTGATGAAATCTTTAACCTCTGCTGTGCGTGCGACAACATAGTGCTGGTCAGGGCGCACAACGCCTCGGGTTCCAAATGTTCTCATTACTCTCTACTTTTACTTACTAAACTTTGGACAGTTTTTAGTTCCGCGTCACGGATAGGGCATAGCCTTTCAGCACACAGAGCACGCCGCTGGCGTGCGGTCTTTTTATTTTAGTCCCACGCCTACGCGCAGTTCGCGGAAAATAGAGCGCCCTTTGAAAACACAACACTCACGCAACAAGAACTGTCTAAACTATAGTTTTTCAGCGTAACATTCGAAGATAAATGCACACTTGTCCGAAGACAATCCCCTTCCCCCCTATCAGTGGGAATCAGATGGGAAACGCTTCGAGGGGATGGGTTTCAATAATTACGGGCTTTACGATAACAGCATAGCAGGCGCAGCCATTGCTGTCAATCAAAAGTACGGAATTGACAAATTTCACTGTATCGTATACACTCAATAGCATGGAAATAGCAACAACACACCGCACACGCGGCACCATCGTCGGG
>RKRO01000339.1 GCA_007571355.1 Candidatus Poribacteria bacterium
ATCAAAACAGGAAACGAGTGGGTGGGTTCTGCTTTGAATTGTCCCTTGGTAGAGACGTGGGGAACAGCGCGCGTGAAAGATCTTTCGCTTATTCAATCGGCGTATCATTTGGTAAATGGGCGTGTGTGGCTCCCGGAACAGTTTGAAGCTATTAAAATTCCGATGACTACTGTAGGGAATATTGCTATAATTGGTTTCGACCATCGCGTTATTAAAGACCCAGCATCGGGTGCCTTCGATATAGAAAAAGGATATGCGGAGACAGACACCTATCCAGGTTTATGGAATCTGAAGGCGAATCAACAACGTTCCATGGTTGTACAACCGGATTGCCATGGTTCCGTTCGTTCCAATTCGTGGGATAAAGCTCATGAAATACTAGCGAGAAATGGTCGAGCCCACCACAATTCAAGTATACGTTTTAATTCAAATTCCTTAGCAGTCCTTTTCACAGAGAGACCATCCATAGGTATACTTTTGCCTAACGTCGTGTTTAATGAAGAGTTGTACGACTATATCTGGACCTTATGGGGCAATTCTACATTGGGATTGTTGTGCTATTGGACACATTGTAACAAGCAGCATTCTGGGCGTGGTAGAATTTTTATCAAAGGTTTAAAATCAATGCCAACCTTGGATATCCGCCAGTTGGACGAAACCGCCCTACAAAATGCCAAGCGTATCTTTGAAGAGATGAAACAACAAAAAATGCTGCCGTTCAATCAGATGGATGAAGATGCAGTGCGTCATGAACTCGATCGGCGTTTGTTATCTGAGGTGCTCGGTTTCGGTGAAGTTTCACATCCGGAGGTGCATCGGGGGTTGCGGATTCTTCGCGAACGTTTGTGCGCGGAGCCGAGTATACACGGCGGAAAGAAGTCACGGGTTGTATTATAGTTTGATCAAGGAACATTTTATGAAAAATATGATGTCCAAAATTTTTACCTGCCTATTTCTGGTCAATATCACCTGGATCGCAAGTGCAAATGAAACGGCACTTAAGAACCCCGACGGTTCATGGAAATGGACAAATCGGCTCATCCATGAAACCAGTCCGTATCTGCTTCTGCATGCACATAATCCTGTCGATTGGTATCCGTGGGGTGATGAGGCATTGGCACGTGCAAAAAAAGAAAACAGGTTAATTTTTCTCTCTGTTGGATATGCTACGTGCTATTGGTGCCATGTAATGGAGCGGGAGGTATTCTCAAATCCCGAAATCGCCAAAATGATGAACGAGAACTTTATCAACATCAAAATTGATAGAGAAGAGCGTCCAGACCTTGACGAAATTTATATGACCGCGACGCAGCTGCTCACGCAGCGTGGGGGTTGGCCCAACTCTGTGTTCCTCACACCAGACTTAAAGCCGTTCTATGCGGGTACCTATTTTCCGCCGGTGGATACACCGAACAGACCGGGGTTTCCGACCATCCTTGATGCCGTGCATGAGGCGTGGGTAGAAAGAGAAGCAGAGGTCATCGAATCCGCAGAACAGATTTCAACTGCGATTGAACTGGCAACGAGTCGCGGGTTCACGGCACTCACTGATAGAGCACTGGATCAATCTGTCACTACAGCGGCGTTGGACTATCTTCGAACAGCTTATAACGGGACGTACGGCGGATTTGGCGGAGCTCCGAAATTTCCGAGTCCTTCCAATATCGAATTCCTTTTGAGAGAATATGAACGCACCGCCGATGAATCCGTGTTGAAAATGGTGACACAGACGCTGGATAGGATGGCTTACGGAGGGATATATGACCAGATTGGGGGCGGATTCCATCGATATTCTGTTGACGCGAAATGGCTCGTTCCACACTTTGAGAAGATGCTTTACGATAACGCGCAACTGGCGAAAATTTATCTCAAAACGTATCAGTTGACAGAAGAACCGCGATACCGACGCGTCGCTGAAGAGGTCTTTAACTTCATCTTCCGAGAGATGACGGCACCTGAAGGCGGATTTTATTCAGCACTTGACGCTGAGACAGATGCAGAAGAAGGGAAGTATTACGTCTGGACCGCTGAGGAGATTCAAAAAATCCTCGACGACAAGGAGGCATCGCGTTTCAATGCTGTTTACGGGGTGGATAGGGGTGCCAATTTTGAGGGCAAAAACGTTCTCTATGTACCGGAATGGGGCGCAGCGGAAACTTCTTTAAAAGACTTAGCCGCTGCGCGTGAAAAACTGTTAGCAGCACGTTTTGAACGCGAATATCCGTTGTTGGATACAAAAATCATTGTCAATTGGAACGGTCTGATGATAGACGCGCTCGCCTACGGTTATGATGTGCTCGGTGAGGAACGTTATCTCAGGGCAGCATCAAAAGCGGCTCGGTTTACCCTCGAGACCTTGAAAAAACCAGACGGTGAATTGTGGCATACCTATACGGCTGGTGTTGTCAAACAGGATGCGTACCTGGATGACTACGCCTTTCTGGCTCGAGGGCTGCTCGGATTGTATCGGGCGACAGCCGATGAACAGTGGTTGAATTCGGCACGAACACTCACGGATAAGATGATCCAACTCTTCTGGGACGATAAGAACGGTGGGTTCTATTACACGAAGGCGGATGCGAAGCACCTTATCGTGCGTTCCAAGAAACCTTACGACTCTGCAATTCCATCTGGCAACGCCGTTGCTGTCGAAAACCTATTGGTACTGGGTGATAACTACCGGCATTACGCTGAGAAGACGTTGCGGATTTTTGCGGAATCTATGGCACAGAGCCCGTCATCCTTCATGCACATGCACTTTGCGCTCAATAACTACCTAACATCGGAGGAAGATCAAGATTCCTCGGTCCCATCAATGGTAACCGCAACCGCTGCGGTTAAAGACCGGAACGGTGAAATTTACAACGTGGCACTGCAGTTGAAAATCGCTGACGGCTGGCATATTAACGCCAACCCGCCGGGGCAAGATAACCTGATTCCGACGACCGTTACCGTGGCTGCAGACGCACCGGTAGAGATAATTGATGTCGCATATCCGAAGGGTAGAACGACGCGTTTTGCGTTTAGCGAACAGCCTTTGAGCATTTATGAAAAAAGTCTTACGCTTCCATTGCGTTTAAAACAGAAACCGAAGGGGACGCGGCAGAAAAACGTTCCAATTATACTTAAACTTACCTATCAACCGTGCAATGACACTGAGTGTTTGTTACCGCAGACATTGGACATTCCGCTAAGATTCTCCCGGTAGTTGATACATAGGGCGCGATTTTGCCCTTCATAAGCGGACCCAAAAGATTTGAAAAGATGATTGAGGGTTTTCGGAGAAGTGCTAAGAGGAGACATCACTCCCATACACCGTAGGTCGGGTAGCGCGCAGCGAAACCCGGCAGCACACGTGCCGGTTGCAATTTAACGAAAGCCGTATTATCGTAAAGCCCATACTTATGGAAACCCATCAAACCGCAACGATTCCCATCTGATTCCGCCCTGATAAGGGGGGAGGGTTCCCTCATAAAAGTGTGCATTTATTTTCGGATGTTACGATAAGATTCCTTAAGTGCCTCTTAGTTCTCTTCATTCACTCTACATTATAGTTCATCAACATGTGTCCTAATTTTTTGAAACGCATCTAATATCAGTTGCATATCGTCTGTGTCGCCTAAGAACATAGCATGTCCGAAACTGCAAACCTCTTCGCGATAAACGCGCTCCGCGTTTGGGCAGTGGAGCGTGCTGTAGTCAATTGCATGGTCACCGAGGTATTTGCGCGGCAAACCGAGTTGGTCAAACAGTTCAGGGTTACCGAAGGGCCCTTCGTTATAGATCGGTTCGCCGTGTGCACCGACGCCACAGGGTACCCCCTCAGCGTGAAGTGCCTCCATAAACCGCCCGCGTGAAATGCCGCCGAACTCTTCAGAAACGAATCTGAAATCCCAATAGTAGAAACACCAGCGTGTGACGCGCTTATCCCGCGGAATTGGGTGGAGTCCGTCTATCGCTTCCATACCTTTGGAAAGATACGCGATGTTTCGCTCACGCGTCTCGACCTGTTCTTCAAACCGTTCGAGTTGACATAACAACAGCGTTGCTTGGAAGTTTGTCATTCGCATATTCAACTGTGCGAAGCTGCCTGCCTTTCCTGCAAGTTCTGCGTCGTTTGTTATGACCATTCCGCCTTCGCCACAAGTCAGCGTTTTCCCCATCTGGAAACTGAATGCGCCGAGGTGTCCTATGGAGCCCATCCCTTTTCCGCGCCACTGTGAACCGTGTGCGTGTGCGCAGTCTTCAATCACCTTGAGCTTGTATTTTTCGGCGATCTCCATAATCGCGTCCATATCTGCAGGGTAGCCGCCGTTGTGTACGGGGATAATCGCTCGTGTTCGGGGTGTAATGGCTTCTTCAATCGCGTCTGGTGCGATGTTGTAGGTCAGCGGATCGATGTCAACAATCACAGGGACGGCATTGACGCAGACCACCGATGTTCCGGTTGCCACAAAGGTAAGTGCGGGGACGATGACCTCATCCCCCGCGGTGATACCTGCTGCCTTTAGGGCGCATTGTAGTGCCACGGTGCCATTCGCAAGCGGGATTCCATATTTGGCATCTTGAAACGCTGCGAACTTTTCACCGGCTTCATCGACTTGCTCGCGCCGGTTCCATGCACCGCTCCGTAAGGTTTCTAAAAGTGCGTTCTCTTCGGTTTCATCGAAGATGGGCCAACTTTTCCCTAAGCCGCCTTTAACGATCGGTTCACCGCCATTGAGTGCCAACTTGCTTCCCATGTCTATGCTCTCCTTGTTTTCACTATTCATGGAGTAACTTCCATATCCAGTTCCAAATCCGGAATCTGTTTACGAAGCCTATCAATTGGGGTCATATCCTGAATAGGGTTATCCTTGAT